>JAFPEE010000228.1 GCA_017389705.1 Prevotella sp. | reverse complement strand
CGACATTGACGCCAACGGTATCCTCAAGGTCAGCGCCAAGGACAAGGCCACTGGCAAGGAGCAGGCCATCCGTATCGAGGCTTCTTCAGGTCTCTCTCAGGACGAGATCAACCGCATGAAGGCCGAGGCTGAGCAGAATGCCGAGAACGACAAGAAGGAGCGCGAGCGCATAGACAAGATGAATCAGGCTGACTCGATGATTTTCCAGACCGAGAATCAGCTGAAGGAGATTGGCGACAAGATTCCTGCTCAGCACAAGCCCGCCATCGAGCAGGCCCTGCAGCAGCTGAAGGACGCCCACAAGGCTGGCGACATCGCAGCTATCGACACGGCTATGAATGCCCTTAACACCGCTTGGCAGACCGCTTCACAGCAGATGTATCAAGGTGCCCAGGCAGGTTCTCAGCCCGGCGCTGACCAGCAGCAGCAAGGCCCCTTCTACAACCAGCAGTCTGGTGGTACCCAGGAGCCTCCCAAGGATGACAACATCCAGGATGCCGACTTCGAGGAGGTTAAATGACACCGATAGGCAAAGACATAACAAAACGCAACAAAATAGCGTGTAGCTCAACGAGTTACACGCTATTTGTTTTTTGTATCCTCATGTTTGCTATGTCTTTATTATGCCATTGTTTATCCCATTTTTGCGACATTCCTGTGACGCGACTAAATTTGCGACAAGATGCAACCTATTTATACTTATTAGTACTAGGCACATCGAACTGGTCCTCATCGTTTACATCGCGGTAGCGCAACAGACGACGGTGTACCAGTGCGTCGATGTCGCTGGCATAGCTTAATATGCGGATGTTATTCACATCGAGAAAGTTTGCCAAGTCGTCAAAGCCTACGCGATGCGGACCTTTCTCCATACAAACGCAGAACAACACAGCTTGCCGTTCCGTAATACCAAAGCTTTCAGCCAAAAATCCGACCTCCAATGAGGCTTCCTTCATAAACTCATCGCTCAGCTTCGAGTCACGTGACAACTCAACTACTCGCTCCACGGCCTGCAGCAATGTGGGCATCTTCATCATGTCTTTCTTCATTATCTCTTTTCTTTAGCGTTACAGAGATAATATAGACTCTTTCGAAAAAAATTCAAAGTTTTATGCCACTTTTTTCTATCGGGTTCATATAGAGATAAAAAGTTTATACAAAGCCAATTCGAGTCATTCCCTTCTTTACTAATAGACAGATACGTACTACGTGTTTTCCCGATAAGCCTAAGCATCCTAACCAGCGCTGCAAGATTTTTCAGCAGCGGACGACAGCGGACTTTTTCGGGCTCCCGTGATAGTTCTCGTTTTGCGAGTGTGGCGTTCTCTGCAAGCAGAGTGTGGCGTCGCAATGCAATCGTGTAAATCCGCTGCAAATAACAGTAAGGCCCCCTGTCCTGTTACGAGGCCAGGGGGCTTTTGCTGAATGGCTATGTACCACCACTATAACAATGTGGTAAGGAGATTACCGTTGCCAATAACGTGGTAGTTGGAGTCGACGGTCTGGTCGCGACTGGGCTCGTAATAGCCGAGAACATGGTTGTTACTGTCACGCAGACACTGGCGTCCGCTGAACTCTACGTCGATGTAACCAATGACATGCTGGTTACGGTCTCTTAATGTTTGTCTTGACATAATGCTGTATTTATTTAATTTGTTTATTCAACTTTCGAAAGTTCTGCTTGCAAAGATACGAAAAACATTTCAATTAGAACACATGTTTATACGTATAACGAGTTTCTTTTCACTTGTTTATCCATATCGTTGAAGATGTTTACAGAAAAGTTAAGCACTTCTGAATATTTTTTGTAAATTTGCATCAGAAAGATGCGGGCTCACGATGTGATAAATATCGTGCTGCCTGAAAATGATTGATGATGAAGGTCATTCATGTGGACATGGACCAGTTCTTTGCCGCTGTGGAGCAGCGCGACAATCCGGAACTGAAGGGCAAGCCGATAGCGGTTGGTCACGATGCTGAACGTGGTGTGGTATCGACGGCGAGCTACGAGGCCCGTCGGTTCGGCGTGCATTCTGCACAGTCCATCCAGGTGGCCAAGCGTCTGTGTCCACAGTTGATTATTGTGGAGCCACACTTCCAGCGGTATAAGGAGGTGTCGGCACAGTTGCACGAAATCTTTCATGACTATACCGACCTGATTGAGCCCATCTCACTCGATGAAGCATTCCTGGATGTGACTAAGAACAAGAAGGGTATCGAACTGGGCGTTGACATAGCCCGAGAGATTAAGCAGCGCATTCGTGAGACTACAGGGCTGACGGCATCGGCAGGTGTGAGCTATTGCAAGTTCCTGGCGAAGATTGCCTCCGACTGGCGCAAGCCGGATGGTCTGACGGTCATTCATCCTGACAGGGCTTTGGACTTCATCGCCCAGCTGAGGATAGAGAAGATATGGGGTGTTGGGCAGAAGACTGCTGAGAAGATGCACCGGATGGGTATCTTCACTGGTCAGGATCTGAGAAACATGTCACTCACACGGCTGACACAGGAGTTTGGTAAGATGGGGCAGCTGTTCTACGACTTCTCGCGAGGAATTGACGACAGACCCGTTATCTCTGAGTGGGAGCGCAAGTCCGTCAGCTGCGAGCAGACTTTCAAGTCGGACATCAGCAAGAACTCAGACGTCACCATCCACCTATATCAAACGGTGTTGGAACTGGTCAGACGTATTGAGAAGAATGACTTTGAGGGACGCACGCTGACGCTGAAGGTCAAATTTCTGGACTTCCAGCAGATTACCCGCAGCATGACTGTCGACCACATCTTGCGAACCAAGGACGAGATTCTTCCCTTGGCAAAACAGCTGATGCAGAGCGTAGAGTTCCACTCCCACCCCATCCGCTTGTTGGGCTTGGGTGTGTCAAATCCGGGCAGTTCCCCGACCAACGCGGGGCTGGCCTCTCGCCGGGAGGCATGGGTCGAGCTGGAACTGGAGTTTGAGCCGTGGCCTGAGGACCCGAGCGCAACCCCCTGATGCGTCAGCTCAACCAATGCCTGAATATCATATGATCAGTTTCACACGGAAGCCTCGTTTAGTGGGTTCCTCTATCACCTGACGACATTCATTAGAGAACTCTGTACGCTGTGCGTCGCTCAGTGGCGTGGCGGTCATCTTCTCCACCATGAAGTCGAGAGCGGTGATGCCCGACAGTTCGCTGTGGGTGATGCGCACGGTGATGGGGCGGTAGGGGGCCATCGCACCGTCGAGCATCTTGTCTGTCAGCCGATCTGCTGTTTCCTGCTTCTCGGCGATGCCGTACTTGTGGCAGAAGGCACCCATGGTAGAGTGCATGCCCAGGAAGTCGAAGTCGGGGCCCTCGATTTCGAACACCTCCTTGCGGATGCGCTGGATGAAGGCCTTAGTGGCGCTATGGACAGGATTCTCGAAGATCTGCTCTGGCGAGCCGTCCTCGTGGATATAGCCATCGTACATGAAGAAGAGACGAGTCGAGACGTCGTGGGCAAACTTCATCTCGTGGGTGACAATCAGCATGGTCATGCCCTCCTTGGTCAACTGGCGGATGACGCTGAGCACCTCGCCCACCATCGTGGGGTCGAGAGCCGACGTCGGCTCGTCGAAGAGGATGACGTCGGGCTTCATAGCCAGGGCACGGGCGATGGCTACACGCTGTTTCTGACCACCGGAGAGGCTCGACGGATAGACGTCGGCCTTCTCAGCCAGTCCTACCTTGCGCAACAGTGCCAGTCCCTCCTCGCATGCCGTCTCTTCAGACTCATGGCGCAGTTGGCAGGGGGCGAAGATGACATTCTCCAGCACGGTCTTATGTTCGAAGAGATTAAAACTCTGGAACACCATGCCCATCTTCTGGCGCAGCCTGTTGACGGGATAGCCCTTAGCAAGGATATTCTCCCCATCGACGATGATGCTGCCGCCGGTGGGCTGCTCCAACAGGTTCAGACAACGCAGGAAAGTACTCTTGCCCGTGCCTGAAGGTCCGATGATGGAGATGACCTCGCCGCGATGTACTTCAGTATTGATGTCGCGCAATACATCGAGACTGCCATAGCTTTTCTTGAGGTGGGAGATATGAAGAAGACACTCCCCCTGCCCCTCCCTGCTAGAGAGGGAAGTGGTATGTATTGCAATACTGTGTTTGCGACGACGAAGGATAAGCCATGCGCCACCGCCTATGATGATCATCAGGAGAGTCACGGCCCACAGCCATTGAATTTCCTCATTCTCCGAAGCCTTCAGCTGCACGGGATTAGTAAGTATGTCGGCCTCGCCCTTTCGGGTCATCAGCACGATATGCGAATCGATATAGCCGTCGGAGAACAGCACCTGCTTCTGTCGCTCTTCGGTGATGCTGATAGCCCCTAGAGCCATGTCGGCCTTGCCCGTCTGCACAGCAGGTATCTGTGCGGCGAAGTCCATGATGAGGAGCTCCAACTGCCAGTTACGTCGATTGGCCCATTCCGTCAGCAGTTCCGGTTCCAGACCTGATGGTTTTCCGAAATTAATGAAATTGAACGGAGGCATAGCCGGATAGGTGGCCACACGCAGGATGCGTCCCGTGCCGCGTTGCTGGGGAATGTCCAGAGCCGAGGGGTCAGCGGCATTGCTCCAGCGATCCAGAATCTTCTGGTAGGTGCCGTCACTGCGGATTTCGGCCAGAAAGCTGTTGAAGTCCTGCTGCAATTCGGTATTGTCAAGTCGGAAACAGGCTCCTATGGGAATTGGCGTAAGTCCTGCACCCACAGAATCCACCTTTTCAAGCAGCTCCTTGTTGAACATCAGCGTCAGGCTTTCACCACCTGCAGCGTCTACCTTGCCGTTCTCTAAGGCTGCCAGCAGGTCGGTCTGACTGGTCATGCGCAGGATGTTGGCATCGGGAGCCATATCGGTGACGGCAATGTCCTGTATGCTGCCGATAATCACAGCCACATTCATGCCGTTAAGTGCCTGGAAGGCAGGAGGAACGTTCAAGTTGGCCGTTGGCTGTTGGCCGTTGGCCATTGGCTGGTGAGAACAGAGCTCCGACACGTAACCCATCATGCCAAACAATGCCAGCACCACAGCCGCGGTGATGGCTTTCACACGCTTGCGCTGAACGAGACTCTGCAGCAGCAGTCCGATGAGCCACGCCATGATGAAGTAGATGATGGCTGTCACGATGAGGGGGAAGAAGGCGTCGAACGTGCGCGAGCGTATCAAGTCGGAGGCTCGCGTCATGTCGGCCACGGCAATGTAGCCCACGATGCTCGTGCCCTTTAGCAGACTCACCACCTCGCCCTGATAGACAGGCATCACCGCCTTGACCACCTGTGGCAGCACAATCTTAAAGAACGTCTGTCGCTGAGTGAAACCTAAGGCCAGTCCGGCCTCCGTCTGCCCGCGGTCTATGCCCTGAATGGTAGTGCGCAGCATCTCGCTGATGTAGGCCGCCGTGTTCATGGCGAAGGTGACGATGGCCACTATGATGCCCGTAGCATCCAGCGGTGCCATCACCACGTAGTACATCAGCATGAGCAACACCAGCACGGGCGTGCCGCGCATCAGCTCAATATACACCTTGGCCACATGCTGCAGCCACTTGCGACGGCTCATGCGCATCCAGCACACCAGTCCACCAAGCAGCGTTCCCAGCAGAGCGGCACAGAGTGTTATGAGCAACGTCACCTGCAAACCGTCGAGAATCATCTTGTAGCGATCCTCGGCTATCAGGTTATTGAAAAAACTTTCTATTATACTGTTTATCATACTATCTTTTTAAGACGCCTATAACAACACATCGTATTGGCTCAGCTGCTGCATGAAGACTGCCTCGTGAGCTTCTTGCTGGCACAGACGTACATCCTCTGCTTTCATATTTTCCGGATAATACCTGTTGCCGTCAACATTCCTCCCTGTCAGCATCTCGCACCAGGTACAGGCCACAGTATACCGACCTAAGGTAAAAGAGAGGTGCTGTCCGTCGCGATTGAGGACATCGCCTCTGTTCAGACGCATCAGTCTGATAGCAACGCCTGAGGGTATGATACGGGTGATATGGGCCTTGGGAACCTCGTTACGCACACTATTGACGATGCCTGTATACATCTTACGCTGGTCGTTGCCGTAGACTTCAAACTTGTCACTCTTGAAGCTCTTGGAATAAGACCACGTCATGTGCCACCATATCTGCACATTGGGGTTGGTTGCCAGCAGCTTCACAGCACGCTTAAAGGTAGGCAGGTCCTTGTAGGTCTCGGGGAGTCCTGAGCAGAGACTGCCCTGTTGCAGGGTGATGATATCCCACGGCTCGTCCAGGATGATGCGTTGCAGGTTCACTCTCTTCTCCTCAGTCCTCTCGCCACCGACAATCTTGCGGTAGGCATATTTATTGACTGATGCGTTAAGGAAAGACATGTGCATGCTGATAGTGCAGGCTGGTATGTAGGCATTGCCTATGACCAGCGAGTCGCCTTGTGCCTTTGCCAGCTGGTAGAGATAATGCTCTACTGCATCTTCCGAGAAGCTGTTGCCTATGGCCAGCACCTTGATGAGCTTGGCCTGTAACGGCAGGAAGGCAAGAAGACTGAAGAACAGAAGCAGCTTAAGCCTCATGCCTCGGTCTCCTTTCTGGCAGCCTTATGGAGCTTGCGTAACGCTGTATTGCGAATCTGCCGTACCCTTTCACGTTTCAGGCCCAACACCTCGCCTATCTCTGCCATGGTCTGGCGCTCATATCCGATACCGTAATAGAGATTGATCACTCGCTGCTCGCGCTCATTCAGCGTATCACGATAGCGGAGCAGATCCTCAGAGAGTGTATTCTCCTCCACCACTATGTCAGCCTTCTCTGCGCTCTTGTCCTCCAAGACGTTAAGCAGCGTGTAGTTGTTACGGCTTCCGACGGGCAGCGACTCATCCGTAGAGCGCACATTCGTTGACGTTTCCAGACGGCTGATGGCAGTCTCTATGCTCTTGCGGATATAAGGGGCGGCATAGGTAACGAAGGGTTTGCCTCGCGAGGCATCGTACTTCTCGGCAGCCTTCACCAGGCCTATCACACCCTCGTTGACTAAGTCGTCAGTGCTCAGTATGTCACTCTTGTACTGACGCGCCAGCGTCACTACATAGCCCATATTCTTCGTTATCAGTTCGTCGCGTTGCATCATTTGTTGTATTTCTTCAGTAGGCCTTTCACTAACTTACCGTATTCCTTGATGACATCGTCAGCCCAAGGACCTGTAGCAGTAGCACGGGGCAGCAACATCGAGCAGCTCTCATTCTTGTCAGAGATGCTCCAGCATATCCAGCTGATGCCCAGGCGCTCACACATCTTTATCCACTCCTCCTCACTCTCGGGGTCAATCTTTCCGTCGCCGGAAGCCTCTGTGGCTCCACTCTCGGAGATGAAGACGGGAATTCCCTTCTTGACAGCCTCCTCGGTACGCTGACGCAGGTAGTCTCCATGTGTGGCAGCATAGAAGTGGACGGTATACATCACGTTGTCAAAACCCTGCAACGGACTCTCGGCCACCAGATGGATGTCCTGGTCCCAGTGGGGACAACCCACCAGCACCACATTGTCTGGGTCGTACTTGCGTATCTCGCCAATCACCTCGGCAGCATACTTCTTCAGGTCAGCCCACGTATCCTCTACCGGCTCGTTGAAAATCTCGTAGATGACGTGCGGATACTTGCCATACTTCTTGGCCATGCGCGCAAAGAATTCCTTAGCTTCCTGGGGCTTCATGTTGTGCGAGTGCCAGTCTATGATGACGTAGACGTTCTGCTTGATGGCCGACTCAATGACAGGTGTCATGCACTTCATGGCATAGTCAGGATTCTCCAGGTAGTTGTCTTCTATCATGATGCCCATGGCAGCGCGAACCACAGAACAGTTCCAGTCCTGCTTCAGCGTCTGCACCACTTTCTTGTTGTAGAAGCGCGGCCACAGGTTGTGCCAGCCCAGGCTCACGCCACGTAGAATGACGGGACGTCCCTGCTGGTCGCACAGCTGAGAGCCTTTCACCTGCAGCTGTCCCCACTTCTTCACCGGATCCTGTGCCATCGCATGGCAGAACATCAACGACAGCATATAAAACAAAATCAGTGACCTTTTGCTAATCTTTTTCATTTCTCCTTATTTTTTAGTTATTGATTAATGTATTATTCTATATTTATACTAGAACAGCGACAGCGTATACAGGTAGACCACCGCTGCGGGAATGGCCAGCAGCGACGAGTCGAAACGGTCCAGCATGCCGCCATGTCCAGGCAGAATGCTGCCGCTGTCCTTAATGCCAAGGGTACGCTTGAAGAGGCTCTCCACCAGATCGCCCCATGTTCCGAAGACCACGACGACGAGTCCCAGTCCCAACCATTCCAGCGTTGTCAGCATCACACCATCCAGGAAGTACGAGATGGCGTAGGCTATGGCCAACACAAAGACGGCACCGCCAATGCTTCCCTCCCACGACTTTCCTGGCGATACTCTGGGGAATAGCTTATGGCGTCCCAGCAACGAGCCCACACAGTAGGCACCTGTATCGTTGGTCCACAGGAAGACGAACACCGACAGAGGCAGCAGCGTGTTGAAGCTCACACGACCCTCAGGCGTCGTCGTGAAGGCCAGCACATTCAGCAGCGAGAAAGGCAGTGCTATATACATCTGCGACAGCATAGTGTACGCCCAATTATTGATAGGATCCTTCTGTTTGGCATACAGCTCGGCCACCAGCAGATACACTACCGTCACCAGATAAGGTATGAACACCACCGACTTTGCTGCACCGCCATAGAGGTCGCTGCAGAAGTATGTCATCGCATAGAAGAAATAGACAGCAGCCACCGTACAGATGAAGCGATTCACCGTCACCTCCGGGCGTTCATTCACCAGTCCGGTAAACTCCCAGACCGTCAGTCCTGTCACTATGCTGAACAGCAACACCATAGCCTCAGGTCTCAGGAACGAGGCCACAATAGCTGCAACAAAAATCACACCTGTTACGGTTCTTACAATCAAGTTCTTCATAACGCTTTAGTTTTTAGTTTCCGGTTCTTTATCAGAAGGCTCGGAGGATTCAGGGGTTTCGGGAGTCTCAGGAGTCTCGGGGATGAGTCCCAGCTCTTTCGCCCTGCGCTCTGCCATGGCCTCAGCCTCGGCACGCTGCTGAGCCTCCAGCAGTTCCTCGGCACGGCTGGTCCACGGACGCTTGCCGAATATCTTCTCCACGTCGTCGGCAAAGATGACCTCACGCTCCACCAGCAGCTGAGCCAGCTGGGCATGACCCTCCTTGTGCTCCGTCAGTATCTGCTTAGCGCGCTCGTACTGCTCGTTCACCATCTTCAGCACCTCGTCGTCCATAATCTTCGCCGTCGTCTCCGAGTAAGGCTTCTGGAACGAGTATTCCTGCTGGTTGTAGTAGCACAGATTGGGAAGCTTGTCACTCATACCAGCATAGGCCACCATACCGTAAGCCTGCTTGGTGGTACGCTCCAGGTCGTTCATGGCACCTGTTGAGATATGCCCTATAAACAGCTCCTCGGCAGCCCTACCGCCCAGCAGCGAGCACATCTCGTCCAGCATGGCCTCCTTGGTCTGCAGCACACGCTCCTCAGGAAGATACCAGGCTGCTCCCAAGGCTCGTCCGCGAGGTACGATGCTTACCTTTACCAACGGGTTGGCAAACTCGGTGAACCATGATATGGTGGCATGGCCAGCCTCATGGATGGCTATCGACTTTTTCTCGGCATCCGTCATCACCTTGGTCTTCTTCTCCAGACCGCCTATGATGCGGTCTACAGCGTCCAGGAAGTCCTGCTTGCCGACCTTCTCACGGTTGAAGCGCGCTGCTATCAGCGCCGCCTCGTTGCAGACGTTGGCAATATCCGCACCTGAGAAACCCGGAGTCTGTCGGGCCAGGAAGTCCACATCCACCGTATTGTCCAGCTTCAGCGGCTTCAGGTGCACCATAAATACTTCCTTGCGCTCGTTCAGGTCAGGCAGGTCAACATGTATCTGACGGTCAAAACGGCCTGCGCGCAGCAGTGCCGAGTCCAGCATATCAGCACGGTTGGTAGCTGCCAGCGTGATGATGCCACTATTGGTGCCAAAACCATCCATCTCCGTCAGCAGCGCATTCAGCGTATTCTCGCGCTCGTCGTTGCCGCCCATGGAAGGATTCTTCGAACGGGCACGGCCCACGGCGTCAATCTCGTCAATGAAGATAATACAGGGAGCTTTCTGCTTCGCCTTCTCGAAAAGGTCACGTACACGCGAAGCACCTACACCCACAAACATCTCCACAAAGTCTGAACCCGACATCGAGAAGAAGGGAACCCCGGCCTCGCCGGCCACAGCCTTTGCCAACAGTGTCTTACCTGTTCCCGGAGGACCAACCAGCAGGGCACCCTTGGGAATCTTACCGCCCAGATCAGTATACTTCTGCGGATTCTTCAGGAAATCCACTATCTCCTGCATCTCCTGCTTGGCACCAGCCTGCCCGGCCACGTCCTTGAACGTGATGCCCAGATCGCCGCCTTTCTCGTACATCTGAGCCTTCGACTTACCTACGTTGAAGATGCCGCCGCCCATGCCCATGCCTGAGCCTCCGCCCATCCTGCGCATGATGAACATCCACACCATGATGATGCCGCCAAAGAACAGGATGTTCATCAGCAACGAGCTGAAGAACTCATTGTCCTTCGAATTGTCGTACGAGAACTTACCCGTAAACTTCTCCTGTTCACGGGCCTGGTTGACGAACTGCTCCACCTGGTCCACGCTGCCTATGGCCACCGTCACACTCGGATTCTTGCCCGTCTGTTGCACACCCTGGTGAAAAACGTCGCGGATATGCTCCGGCTTGACATACATCTGTAGCGTATTTGAGTACTTGTTGACCTCTATCTTCTCTGCATAGCCCTTCATGACCATCGTCTTGAAGTCCGAATAGGATGTCTCTGTCTTGACACTCGAGTTCTCCTGCCCCGTAGTGAAATAGAGCATGATAAGCGTAATAAGCACCAAACCGTAAATCCAGTTCATGTTGAACTTCGGCATGTTCATCTGAGGCTTATTGTTGGGTTGTTGTCTGTTCTCCATTCTTACTGTTTTACCATTTTTACTTTTTTATACCATATTTAGTCCAGGTCGGGAATCTCCGTCAGCGCGGCGTCGTCCCACAAGTGCTCCAGGTCGTAATAAGCACGCACATCGGGCAGAAAGACATGCACCAGCACGTCACCGTAGTCCATGGCCACCCATTGCGCATTCTCAAGCCCTGCCACCGTGGCAGGCTTCTCACCCAGTTCCTTGCGGGCCATTTCGCCTATCGACTCCGTTATCGCCTCCACCTGCGACGGTGAATTGCCCTGGCAGATGACGAAATAACGGCATATGGCCCCCTCGATACTCTTCAGGTCAGCCACAACAATGTGCTGGCCCTTCTTCTCCTGTATTCCTTTGGTAATTGATTCAACTAGCTGTGTTGTTTGTTCCATTAATATATAATAATGTGTATTTATAGGGTACAAAGATACATGATTATATTGACAAAAGCGTGACTAACAAACATTTTTTGCAATTTTTTATAAAAAAACTCCTTTTTTTTTTGTTGTATTCAAAAAAAGTCGTACCTTTGCAGCGCATTTCGAGAAAATGCACTGCGAAGATGAGTTTCAACTCCATCCAAGCACCCTTAAAATTGGGGTATGGTGTAATGGTAACACTGCAGATTCTGGTCCTGCCTTTCCTGGTTCGAGTCCGGGTACCCCAACAAAGAGAATCGCTAAGCAGCTGAAGAAGTACTTAGCGATTTTTCTTTTGTCTAACCATGAACACCGACATCTACGGCATTGCCGCTAACCCCCTTCGTACGGACGATTGAGACAAATAAGCAGTAGGAACGTCATATTATATATGAAGCACTTCTTACTATTAATCGGTCTATTATTGTCGGCACAGGGCATGCTGGCTCGTGAGGTAACACAGCTGAAAGACTGGAAGTTCTATCCAGCCTACGATGTCAACAGAAAACCAAAGATGGAGGACGTGACGGTGCCACATACTTGGAACATGACAGACGTGTTCGACGACATGAAGTACGAACGCGGTACGTATGTGTATGAACGCATGCTGACACTGAGCGACAATCAGCGGAAGGACAAGCGATTCTTCCTTCGCTTCGACGGTGTGAACTCGTTTGCTGAGGTGGCTGTCAATCAACAGTACGTGGGACAGCATGCCGGAGGATATACAGCCTTCACGCTGGAGATAACGGATAAGCTAAAAACCGGTGACAACAAGCTGAGCGTAGTGGTGAGCAATGCCTACCGGACGGATGTGGCACCGCTGGCAGGAGACTTCAATATGTATGGCGGCATCACGCGGCCCGTGTGGCTCATTGTGACGGGACAGGACTGCATCTCGCCACTTGACTATGGCAGCAACGGTGTATATATCCATCAGGACAAGGTGACTCCAGAGCAGGTTGATCTCCGCATAGAGACTGTGCTGTCGCAGAAAAGTTCTCAGAATAGCGAATTACGAATCACCATAGTTGACAAGGACGGTAAGGTAGTCGCAGAAACTAATGACGACAAAGTGAAGCTGAAGAATCCAATCCTTTGGAATGGCAGAAAGAACCCTTATTTATATAAGGTGCGCGTAGAACTACTGCAAAATGGCAAGGTAATAGACTGTGTTGCGGAACAGACGGGAGTGCGTTATTTCTCGCTGGACGCCGAGAAGGGTTTCTTCCTCAATGGACAGCACTTGGACCTGCATGGCGTCTGCCGTCATGAGGAGGGCTATCGGACGGGTGGTCTTTACAACGAAGCAGCCATGCGACAGGATGCCGACATCATCAGCGAGCTGGGGTGTACGGGCGTGCGCTTTGTACACTATCCGCATTCGAAATACGACGTACAGCAATATGACGAACGCGGCATCGTGGTGTGGCAGGAACTGAACCTCGCAGGCCCCGGAGGCTACAACTCGCCGGGCTACATGAAGAATCCTCAGCTGGAGGCGAACGTCATGCAGAACCTGATCGAGATGGTGAAGCAACACTACAACTCGCCAGCCATCTGCTTCTGGAGCCTCTGCAACGAACTGTCGTTCAAGTACGATGAGCCGGCCACCTTTCTGCGTCGTCTGCACGAAAAGGCGAAAGAGCTGGATTCCCAGCGACTGACCACCCTCGCCATCTGCTATGATCAGGACAAGTTCCAAGGCATCACTGACTGCATCGGATGGAACAAATATTTCGGCTATTACGAGAAAAAAGGTGGCGTGGGCGATTTCATGGATAAGGCCCACAAAGAGGCAGGTTTGCAGCCCATCGGACTCTGCGAATACGGCGCCGCAGGCAGTCATCTGCAGCATGGTTTTGAGCCCAAGGTTACCAACAAGATTCACTACGAAGAGAATCAGGCCCGCGTACATGAAGAGAACTGGCGCGACATGCATACGAGAGACTATGCATGGTGTAAGTTCATCTGGCAGTATGCCGACAACCCCAGTAGCATTCGCGACGAGGGCGACCAGCGTGGCATGAATGACAAGGGCATCGTTAGCTACGACCGAACAGTGCGCAAGGATGCCTACTATTTCTACAAGGCCAACTGGAGCAGCGAGCCCGTACTCTACATCGCAGCCCGCCGCTATACGCAACGTACCGACGCCAAGACCGATGTCAAGGTGTACACCAATCAGCCTCAGGCAACGCTCTACTTAAACGACAAACGTATCGGCAAAGCTCGCAAAGATGAAATAGGTCGCATCGTCTTCAAGGATGTCACGCTCCTCGAGGGCGAGAACACCATCCGTGTCACCTCCGGTAAGCTCTCAGACGAGTGTACCTGCATCCTAAATGGTAACAAGCGACAGAAACAACCTATTAATGATGAAAGACTCGACGGGGCGGTTAATTAAGAAAATGATAATACGATTCTGTTCACCGTCTGGCTGATATTGCGCTGGGCAACCTCCTTACGCATGGCCTCTTCTAATGCGATAACTGACGGATTAATGCACTCCACCTTGGCGAAACCAGACTTTAGCAGATGCTCGCGGTCACTGATTTTGCCTGCTATCAGACACACAGGCACATGGCCTGATTGTTTCAGGATTCCCATGGGGAGCTTACCCATCAAGGTCTGACGGTCAGCAGAGCCTTCACCTGTGATAACGAGGTCGGCATCATTGACTATATCTTGAAACTTGATGGTGTCCAGCAGCAGTTCAATGCCAGGCTTGCAGTCGGCATTCATATATTGCAGGAAAGCATACCCCAAGCCGCCAGCAGCTCCAGCCCCCTCCTGTTCAGAGCGGTCATAGCCGAAATGCTTGGCGGAGATTTCTGCAAACTTCCTGGCGCGTTCATCGAGTTGAAGAACCATCTCTGGTTTCGCACCTTTTTGCGGCCCGAACACATGAGCCGCTCCATTCTCACCGCACAGCGGATTCTTGACATCGGAAGCAATGGTGAAACGGACATGCTTCAGCTCCTCGATATCATCCCACTCGCCATGCTTTGCAAAACTGTCGATGAGTGCCCGAAGCATCCCGATACCAGCGTCACTGGTTGCGCTGCCGCCAAGTCCTACGATGATATGCTTTGCGTCTCTTCGGACTGCATCAGCCACCAACTGGCCCGTACCGTAACTGGTAGCCACCATCGGATTCCGTTCTTCTCTGGCAAGCAATGTCAGTCCGCTGGCTTGTGCTATTTCTATCACGGCTAACTTTTCTTGCAGCAGATATTGGGCAGAGACGGGCCTCATCAGAGGATCGCGTACTGTCAACTCTACCAGCTCACCACCGATGGCTGCATGAAAAGCCTCCATGAAGCCCTCGCCTCCATCGCTGACAGGCACTTGTACAACTTCCGCCTCCGGCAACGCAGTCCGTATACCCTCTGCTGCAGCCTGATTAGCTTCTTTTGAAGTCAGGCACCCTTTGAATGAATCTATTGCAACTACTATTTTCATCTTATTCAAAATAATGGTGCAAAGATACGAAATTATTTGGATTATTCGCCGTTTTTTCGTAACTTTGCATCAAAACCGCCGCTGGCTCTACTTCACAAAGAAAGATGCTTCTAAGGAATAAAACTCGGTTATGACCGACCGCTCCAGCATATTAGGGCGGGCGCTCCAATATATAAGGGCGGCCGCCCGAATCAAGCAAGAAGCCGTCTCGCTCCCTGTTTCATGCCGTCTCGTCCCCTGTTTGCCCGTACCTTTTCCCCTGTTCCTACGCACTATTATCGTCAAGTTGCATTTTCAACAACGCCTCACAAAGGGATTTCCACTTTGTGAGGTTTTTTATTTGATCGATACCTTTTTACCATCAATGATGTAGAGACCGTGTTTAGGATTTGCAACACGCGTGCCGCTCAGAGTGTAGGCTCCCTCCCCTCTCCTATGGGAAACAACGGGAGCGATTCCAGAAGTGCTCTGACGTAATGCCTTCATGTCGCCGCGAGTGAGCACGAAGTCGTTCGAGAATGCCTCCTTCCACCAGGCCGCATCGCAACAGCTGTGGCTGGCACTCTTGAAGTCGGGACTGCTAGGATTGTTGGTGCGTCCGTAGTCATACCAAGGCATGAAGAAGAGCCACTTCGCCCCTGCATTCCACTGCTTACTGATGTTTGGCACATTGCCACACTCCGTCAGCGCCACAAACTTAGACGGAGAGTAGTCATGGAGGAACTTGTAGCAGGAAGTATAGATACTGTTGGCATTGTTGTTGTTGTAGACATCTATGCTCACAATGTCCACATACTCATCGCCAGGATACCATCGGTAACCATCGTTATAGGGCTTGCCCCACGCTGAAGACTGTGTCCACACCCAGATCAGGTTGTCGAGGCCTGCTTCCTGAAAACGTCGATACATCACACGCCACAGCTCGTTACAGGCATCGGGATCACGGCCCCACCAGAACCACATGCCACCAGCCTCATGGAGCGGACGCCAGAGGACAGGAATCTTGGCATCTTTCAGCAGTTTCAGATACCCAGCTATCTGGTCGAGGTCCTTCATCATCTGTTTGTATTCGCTACTCTCCGGGTTGAAAATTTTACGCACATCGAATGTGGTCTTGTCCGACTCAGTACCCCAGTAGAACGAGTATTCGCCAGCCATGTTGGCAGGAACGTTCCAATGCCACATGATGGTGACAATCCCCCCCTCATTATTCCATGAGGTGATTTCACTAATGTTGGTATAGTCAATCCATCCACCCTTAGAGGCAAAAGGATGATGGATATAGTCGAAACCATTCAGTGCCGGCCATTTCCCGGTATGTTGATGCACCCACTTGGCCTCGTTCAAGTTCCAGTTGACACAAGCCATTGCACCTGAGATGGTTTTCTGGCCTTCAATGGTTTTCAGGCACTTGATTAACTGTTCTGCCTCATCAGAGTGTTGAGGTGCTGTCTGTGCCAGGACATTACCCATGACAAATGCTGACAGGTATAAAAAGATGACGAGCTGTTTCATGTTATTGCCATTTTAAAATTGTTTTTAGTTCTTTTCGGTGCAAAGTTACAAAAAATTTGGAGAAAAAAGCCCCCCCTACGAAAAAACGTGTAGAGGGGCGTTTACCCACGAAAAACTATTATCAAATCAGAGCGCGTGAGGTAACACAGCTGAAAGACCAGGTTCAGACTATGTCAGATAGTCCAGCTGGTGTTTCAGAGCCTGCAATTCTGTACGTATATCAATGAGCTTGGACAGCACCTCTGCTCCACGGTCAGCACCATTGCGGTTGGAGTTGATAATTTTCTTGGCTGCCGCAAGCTTGAAGCCACGCACCTTCACCAGATTGTGGATAAGGCGAATTTGTTCAATATCTTTCTCCTGATACTGGCGAATCCTAGCCTGTCCCGTGTTCTTCGGCTTGAGAAAGGGGAACTCCTTCTCCCAATAGCGCAACGTACTTTCGTTGACTCCAAACATAGTTGCCACCTCCTTGATGGAGTAATACTGTTTCAGATTCTTGTCTAAATTCAGTGCCATAGCTCTTTCGTATTTGAGCGCAAAGGTACGAATAAGCGAAGAGAAAACCAAATTTTATTTGAGTTTTCTTGAGCGAAAGTACACTTTAATAGGCTAACACATACCACAAGTCGCGGATGTGCTGCTCGGGATCCCACTTGCCGCCGAAGGTCCACAAGGCTGTGGTGGTGTGATAGGCGGGACTGCCGGGGGCAGTGCTGAGATTATTGGCAAGCCAGCCGCTGTGACCTCCCTCACGCTTGTTGCCATAGTAGTAGACGCGCTGGCCCATGGGGCAGGGGTCCAGACGTTTTCCCTCCTTGGCCATCTCCTCGGCAGTACGGCCTTTATAAGCGTGCTCGATGTTCTGGTCGAGGATGTTATGCGACATCTTACAACTGACGAGATAGAACTGGGAGTCGTGGTGATAGCGCCCGAGTGGTGTGGGTGTCTTGGCATCGAACTCTGAATTGGTGATGACGAGCTTCATGTCGGGGTTGCCACGTCCGTCGTGCCAGATGATGGCATGACCATCGCCCAGGAAGCGGCAGCGGGTGACATAGCACCAGCCGCGAGGACAGAGAAAGTCGACACCCCAGCTGCGCAAGAACAGATCGGCATGGTAGTACATTCCTCCCTGTTGGGACCACAGCGAGAGGGCATCGTTGCCGTCGGCCCAGATATTGCTATTAAGAATAATGGTTCGCGTGGCGCGCCCGAAGACTGCCATTTGGTGGGTGGTATTCCCTGGCTCTACTACTGTGCCATAGTTGTTATAGATAGTGAGGCCGCTGATGACGCAGTCGTCAGCTCCCTCCTGCAACACTACGACACCATGATGGACGGGCTGTCCGTGGTATTCGGTGACGGTACGGGTGTTCTGGGTCTCTGCCAACACGATGACAGTGCTGTCGCGCTGCTCGCCTACGAGGACGATGTTTGGACGGTCAATGATGACTTTCTGCTGATAGGTGCCCTTGCGGATGAAGATCTTATAGGGCTGTGCAGGCTGCTGGGGAGCTTGCTCGATAGCAGCCTGTATGCTCTGACCAGGGCTGACGATGGCATCAAAGTCGTTCAGATCACGCTTGGGCTGACGGAACATCTCAATGAGGCCATTCTCGTTGGCACCCTTCGTGGTAAGGCTGATAGCAACCTTATGCTGGGGGTCGTACTTGTCAGCCCACTTTTCGTATTTGGCATAGAGCCCTGCAGCGCTGTTGTTGAACCATCCATATCCGTTGCGGCGTTCCGGCCCGATGTCTTCCAAACGGCGGCGGGGTAGACCGTCACGGTCGCAGACGTAGGGCTCACAGAATTTCAGGTCGTAATAGCGTCCCCAGATGGGTTCTGCCTGTGGGTCTTCCACCAGACGGGTATCGAACTCCTTGCTTGTCCCTGGCCCTGGGCGCTCTACGCGCAGTCCGGTAAGCTTGTACTTGTCGAACCACTTCATGGCGGCATGTACGGCCTGCTTCACACGGTCGTCAGGATGGGGCAGATTCATGAGCAGCCTGGTAATTCCGGCACTCTCGGATGTGCAGTAGGCTGGCAGCTCGTAGGCTCGGGCTGGTGCAGGGGCGAGGGTCTCGCGGTCGTGCTGCTGGCACCATACCGTGAGTTCGCCATCCTCATTTCGTATTTGGGTGGCAAGGATGCACTCCACGCCTTTATTAAAAGCGTCCATGCAACGCTGTCGCAGGGTCTCGTCGGCGAGCCCCTGATAGGGAGTCTTCTGGCGCGCTACGTTGAGCAGTAAGTTCATGGTATTTACCATGGCACCGTCGTTGTAGGTGATGTGTATCTGGTAGTCTCGCATCTTAGGCCAGAACTGAGGCCAGCCACCATTGGCGTACTGTCCGCTGAGCAGGTAGTTGACGGCCTTGACGAAACCTTCCTTGTAGCGCTCGTCGGCTGTGGCCTGATAGAGTAGTGCCAGGTAGGTCATCTGCATATTGGTGGCTTCGTTGTCAGTAGTCGAGTCGTCGAGGCGCTCTTTGTCTTTCAGCACCTGGGCACGTTCCTCGTCTGTCAGGGGACGCGACATATTGATGTTCTTGGGCCAGCCACCGGTGACTCGCTGATAAAGCAGCACCTGGTCGCCAATGCGCCGTGCCTCGTCGGTCTTATAGAACTCGGGCTTCTCGCGGTTAGGCAGTCGTTTGCCCCAACGTTCCTGCTGGGCACTGACGGTCAGCACCGTCAGCAACAAGGTCAATACAATAGCAAGTAGTCTTTTCATCATGTGTTTGTTTTAGTTTCTGGCGCCAAAGGTACAAAAAAAAAGTGAGAAGTGAGAAGTGATAAGTGAAAAATTTGGTATTCCTCTCGTTATTTCGTAACTTTGCAGACGATAAATCACCAAAACTATAGTTAAGCGAAAAAAAATGAAAAAGACCTTGAAAAGACTTACCGCGTTTTGCTGCCTCTGCCTCATGCCCTGGCAGACAGTCCTGGCACAGCATGAGGTGCCTCAGATTGCCAATGTGCTGGCACGAGAGTCCATGTCGCTGAATGGCGACTGGCATTACATCGTCGACGTGCAGGAGGAGGGCTACTACGACTACCGTAGGAAGCCCACGCCGTGGGGCTTCTTTCGTAATGCCAAACCACAGAGGCCAGAAGACCTGATAGAATACGACTTCGACAAGGCACCCACCATGAAAGTGCCTGGTGACTGGAACACACAAGACGAGCGTCTGTTCTTCTACGAAGGCACCGTATGGTTCAAGACCAGCTTCCAGGCCCAGGTCCCCATTGAGAACTTTCGCACGCTACTCTATTTCGGAGCCGTCAACTACGACTGTCGTGTATGGGTCAACGGCAAAGAAGCAGGCCACCACATCGGAGGCTTCACGCCTTTCAACTTCGACGTCACCGACCTGCTGCAGAATGGCGACAACGTAGTGATAGTCAAGGTTGACAACAAGCGGCGGGCAGAGTATGTCCCCACGCAGATTTTCGACTGGTGGAACTATGGAGGCATCACACGCGACGTGATGCTGGTCAGAGTGCCGCCAACGTATATCGAGAATTACAAGCTGGCGCTGGACAAGCGTCAGCCGCAGCAGCTGAACTTCAGTGTGCGTCTGAACCAGCAGGTGGCAGGCCGCGAGGTGGTGCTGGAGATTCCTGAACTCAAGGTGAAGACGAAAGTGACCACGGCAGCTGACGGCACGGCGACAGCCACGGTAAAAGCCAGGAAGCTGCAGCGCTGGTCGCCCCTGACCCCCAAGCGCTACCAGGTGACTGTGGCGCTGAGCGGAGTGGAAGGCAAGAGTGGTGACGTGCTCTCTGACTCTATTGGTTTCCGAACCATTGAGGCCCGTGGCAAGCAACTGCTTCTGAACGGTGAGCCCATCTTCCTTCGGGGTGTCTGCATGCATGAGGAGAAGCCCAACGGCGGAGGTCGCGCCAACTCGACAGCCGACGCCCACACGCTGCTGACCTGGGCCAAGGACATGGGCTGTAACTTCGTACGCCTGGCCCACTATCCGCACAACGAATATGCCATCCGCGAGGCGGAGCGCATGGGAATACTGGTATGGAGTGAGTTGCCCTGCTACTGGACCATAGAATGGACTAATCCTGACACCTACGCCTCTGCAGAGCATCAGCTGACTGACATGATAGCCCGAGACCAGAACCGCGCCAACATCATCATCTGGTCTATTGCCAACGAGACGCCACACTCGAAGGAGCGTGACCTGTTCCTAAGCCGCCTGGCTCAGCATGCCAAAAAACTGGACGACACCCGACTCATCTCCATGGCCATGGAGGTGACATCGGCATCGAACTACCATAACAAGCTGCAAGACAACATGCATGAATATGTGGACGTGGTATCCTTCAACCAGTATATAGGCTGGTACCGTGACGTCAACGACGCACCGAAGATGGTATGGGAGATTCCCTACGACAAACCCGTCATCGTCAGCGAGTTCGGAGGAGGTGCCAAGTACGGTCTGCATGGTGCCAAGAACCAGCGTTGGACGGAGGAGTTCCAGGAGAACCTGTACCGCCAGAACCTGGCTATGTTGGACAAGATAGAGGGGCTTGCAGGCACCACACCATGGGTGCTGAAGGATTTCCGCTCTCCACGCCGTGTGCTGGACGGCATCCAGGACTACTACAACCGCAAGGGCCTCTACTCTGACAAGGGCGAGAAGAAGAAAGCCTTCTACGTGCTGCAAGAGTGGTATAAAGGGAAATAAGCTTCGAAGAAAGTGGGCTGACTTTTTGGTCAGCTCACTTTTTCTTCGTAACTTTGCACGCCAAAGTAAAAATAGTAAATGGTCAAATAGAAAATTGTTATGATGACAGCCAACGAGATTCGCGACTCATTCAAGAAGTTTTTCGAGTCAAAGCAACACGCCATCGTGCCCTCTGCACCGATGGTCATCAAGGACGACCCCACGCTGATGTTCACCAACGCGGGAATGAACCAGTGGAAGGATATTATATTAGGGACACGTGACCCTGAGCCACGCCGTCGTGCCGACACGCAGAAGTGTCTGCGCGTCAGCGGCAAGCACAACGACCTAGAGGAGGTAGGCCACGACACCTACCACCACACTATGTTCGAGATACTGGGCAACTGGTCGTTTGGCGACTACTTCAAGGAGGGTGCCATCGATATGGCATGGGAATACCTGGTGGACGTGCTGAAGCTGAATCCCGAAGACCTATATGTCACCGTCTTTGAGGGCTCTCCAGAGGAGAATATCCCCCGTGACGACGAGGCCGCCAAGTATTGGGCCAAGCACGTGCCTGAGGACCACATCATCAACGGTAACAAGCACGACAACTTCTGGGAGATGGGCGATACGGGTCCCTGTGGTCCTTGTTCTGAGATACATGTCGACAGCCGCACCCCCGAGCAGCGCGCTGCCAGTGGCAAGAGTGGCCGTGAACTCGTCAACCAGGACGACCCACAGGTCATCGAGATATGGAACCTCGTGTTCATGCAGTTTAACCGCAAGGCTGACGGCAGTCTGGAGAAGCTGTCCATGAATGTCATCGACACCGGTATGGGCTTTGAGCGCCTGGTGCGCATGATGCAGGGCAAGCACTCTAACTACGACACCGACGTCTTCCAGCCTATCATCAAGGCCGAGCAGCAGATTACGGGACTGAAATATACCACCTTTGAGGATGAGGAAAACAGCCAAGAGCCAATTTCCAAGAGCCAGAACGACATCAACGTAGCCATGCGCGTCTGCGCAGACCACCTGCGTGCCGTGGCCTTCTCAATAGCTGACGGTCAGCTGCCCTCAAATGCCAAGGCAGGCTACGTCATCCGTCGCATTCTGCGCCGTGCTGTACGCTATGCCTACACCTTCCTGGGACAGAAGGAGGGATTTCTCTATCAGCTGGTTCCCACCCTCGTACACGAGATGGGCGATGCGTTCCCTGAGCTGAAAGCCCAGCAGGTGCTCATTACCAAGGTTATCAAAGAGGAGGAAGAATCCTTCCTGCGTACCTTGGAGAAGGGTATCCAGATGCTGAATGACGCCATGGAGAAGCTCAAGGGCGAAGGCAAGAGTGAGCTGGATGGCGTACAGGCTTTCCGCCTGTTCGACACCTACGGTTTCCCCCTCGACCTCACGGAGCTCATCTGCCGCGAGAATGGCTTCACCGTCGACGAGGCCCAGTTCAATGTAGAGATGCAGAAGCAGAAGGAGCGTGCCCGCAATGCCGCAGCAGTAGAGAACAGCGATTGGACAGAGCTGAAACCTGGTGAGCAGCAGTTCGTAGGCTACGACTATACGGAGTACAACTGCCACATCTTGCGCTACCGCAAGGTAACCCAAAAGAAGAATGAGTTCTACGAGTTGGTACTCGACAGCACTCCCTTCTATGGAGAGATGGGTGGACAGGTAGGCGACTGCGGTGTGCTGGTCAACGAGCAGGAAACCATTGACATCATAGACACCAAGCGCGAGAACAACCAGAGCGTGCATATCGTTAAGCAGCTGCCCAAGGATCCCACAGCCGAGTTTATGGCTTGTGTGAATACCGACAAGCGCAATGCCTCTGCCGCCAACCATACCGCTACCCACCTGCTGGACTATGCCCTGAAGCAGGTGCTGGGCGACCACGTAGAGCAGAAGGGCTCTTTCGTCAGCCCTGACACGCTACGCTTCGACTTCTCCCACTTCCAGAAGGTTACCGACGAGGAGCTGCGCCAGGTAGAGCGTATGGTCAACAGCATGATCCGTCAGGACATCCACATCGACGAGCATCGTGACGTGCCTTTCGAGGAAGCCAAGAAGCTGGGAGCTATCGCCCTCTTCGGCGAGAAGTATGGCGACAAGGTACGTGTGGTACGCTTCGGTCCGTCGTGTGAGTTCTGTGGCGGTATCCACGCCAGCTCAACAGGCCGCATCGGTTTCTTCAAGATCATTGCCGAGAGCAGTGTCGCTGCAGGCATACGCCGCATTGAGGCCAAGACGGGTCAAGAGTGCGAAGACCTGATGTACGTAATGGAAGACCACATGAAAGCCATCAAGGCCCTGTTCAACAATGCCAAGGACCTGGAGGCTGTCATCCAGAAGTATATTGACGAGCACGACACGATGAAGAAGGAGATAGAGCAGTTCCATGCCCAGGCCGTAGAGCGCACGAAGAACTATCTGCTGACAGAGGTACGCACCATTAATGGCGTGAATGTCATTTCCCGTGTGGTTGACATGCAGCCTGCCTCTGCCAAGGACCTCGTCTTCCAGTTGCGTGCCGCTGTGCCTGCGCCCTTCCTCTGTGCCATCGGCTCCAGATTCCAGGAAAAGCCCATGCTCAGTATCATGATGAGTGACGACATGGTGAAGGACCACGGACTGAATGCAGGTCAGATGATTCGCGAGGCTGCCAAACTCATTCAGGGTGGCGGTGGTGGTCAGCCTCACTATGCCCAAGCTGGCGGAAAGAATATCGACGGACTGGCTGCCGCGGTAGACAAGGTCATCGAGCTGGCCAACCTCTAAGAAGAGAGAAAAGATAACAGCATAGCAAAAGCGCTTCCGTCAGTGGAAGCGCTTTTTTCTATTTCAGTGTTCTGATGAGGAAGTCGCTGACGATATCCGTCGTCCTGTAGACATTCTGCGAGAAACCGTGGTCGAAGTACTCCTGCAACACATACTGGCTGCCAGGCCACTGCAGGTGGTAGCGTTCTCCGTAGGTGTAGGGCACCACACGGTCTGCATTGCCGTGGATGACAAGAGCCGGTCCCTGGTATTTGGCAGCAGTCTCGTAGATAGGCAGCGAGAAAGCTGTCTTGATATACTTGCGGCCCAGCTTAATGCCACCCCACAGCTCCACGAACTCAGGAGGATCCAGCGGGTTATACATCTTACCCATCGTATTGCCACGGATAGCATCATCACGCAGCACAGCAGCAGGTGCCATCAGCACTACCGCAGCAATGTCCGGATTCAGCTCACCGGCAGTCATCGAAGCTACTACCCCACCCTGCGAATGACCTACCAATGCCACCTTGCTGACATAGCGCAGGTCGCGTACATATTCGAGAACCTTCTTGGCATCCTCTATCTCGTTGGGGACAGTCATATCCTGGAAGGCGCCCTCACTCTCGCCGTGCCCGTTGAAGTCAAAACGGATGCTGGCAATGCCATGCTTCTGCAGAGAGTCACACACCAGCTCAAAGAGAGGACCTTCCTTGCGTCCGCCAAAGCCATGGCAGAACACAACCATAGGACACTGCTCGCCTGGCTTCAGAGCTGGCTTCTGGATGACGGCAGCCAGTTTGCCATGGTCACCGTCAAGGGTCAGTTTCTCCTTGACAGGCTGGAAACCCGTAGGACGCAACTCCTTCAGATACTTGTCCACCTTGTAGGTCAACACCGTAGAGAGTGCCACCTTGCCGTCCTTGTCGATGACCACCATAGAGGGAATCCACTTCACGCCATAGGCCTTGGCAATGTCTGTTTCCTTGAATTTCTTCAGCTCCGACACTTGGGTGTAGGTGATGCCGAACTGCTGGCAGGCCTTACGCCAAGCCTCCACATCCGTGTCCATTGACACACCGACAAACTCTACTCCCTGCTGGGCGTACTCCTTCTGCATCTTCACCACCTCAGGAGCATCCTTACGACAATCTGGACACCAGGAGGCCCAGAAGTCAAGCACCACCGTCTTGCCTTTCAGCTGGGACAGCTTAAAGGTCTTGCCGTCTAAGGTTTTCATCTTGAAGTCAGGAGCAACGTTCCCTGGCTTCACTAACTCTGTCGCATACTTACTGTCGAAGTCTGGCTCTGGACCAAACTGTGCCTTTGCTGTGGTAACCACCGCCAACAAGGCCAAAATGAATAGTTTCTTCATAGCTAACTCGATAATTTTCTGCAAAAGTACAATTTTATTCTCAGAAAATTCGTACTTTTGCAGAAAAATAACTAAACCATTTCCATTATGTACGACAAAGAACGCGGGCTTTATATTGCCCATTGCGCTAACGGAGCGCTCTCCATTACAGGTAAGATGGCCAATCGCCATGGACTCATCGCTGGTGCCACGGGTACAGGAAAGACCGTTACCCTGCAGGTACTTGCTGAGACATTCTGCCAAGCTGGCGTCCCCTGTTTCATGGCTGACATGAAAGGCGACCTCAGCGGTATCTCACAAGTAGGAAAACTGAGTGGCTTCATAGAGAAGCGTATGCCTGAGTTCGGCATTGAGAATCCTGAGTTCCAGGCATGCCCAGTCCGCTTCTTCGACGTATTTGGCGAGCAGGGGCACCCCATGCGTGCCACCATCTCGCAGATGGGTCCACAGCTGCTCTCGCGTCTGATGCAGCTTAACGAGACACAGGACGGCGTGCTGAACATCGTATTCCGCATAGCCGATGAGCGCGGGCTGCTGCTCATCGACATCAAGGACCTGCGCTCCATGCTCGACTGGGTGTCGAAGCATGCCAAGGAGTACACCACGAAGTACGGCAACATCTCCGTCCAAACCATTGGCGCCATCCAGCGTGCCTTGTTGCAGTTGGAGAATCAAGGTGCCGACAAGTTCTTCGGAGAGCCCTCCTTCGACATCAACGACCTGATGCAGTGTGAAGGGGGCAAGGGTGTGATGAATGTGCTGGCTGCCGACAAGCTCATGCTGCAACCCAAGCTCTACTCCACCTTCCTGCTGTGGCTCCTGAGTGAACTCTACACTACTCTGCCAGAGGTTGGCGACCTGCCACTGCCGAAACTCGTATTCTTCTTTGACGAGGCCCACATGCTATTTACCGACACCTCAAAAGCCCTGTTGGACAAGATAGAGCAGGTCATCCGTCTCATCCGCTCCAAGGGCGTCGGCATCTACTTCATCACACAGAGCCCCACAGATATTCCCGAGAACATCCTCGGACAGCTGGGCAACCGTGTACAGCATGCCCTGCGTGCATACACCCCGAAAGACCAGAAAGCCGTCAAGACAGCCGCAGACACCTTCCGTGCCAATCCAGGCTTCAAGACTGACGAAGCCATCATGAACTTGGAAACAGGTGAGGCCCTTGTCAGTTTCCTCGACGAGAAGGGTGCTCCCAATATGGTGGAGCGTGCCAAGATTCTGTTCCCGCTGTCGCAGATTGGGGCTGTCACCGAGGGGCAGCGCCTGGACATCATCAAGCAGAGTCGCATCTATGGCAAGTACGATACGCCAGTAGACCGCGAGAGTGCCTTTGAGGTGCTGGTAGCAGAAGCCGAGACTGCGCTGGCTGAAGCCTCCAAGAACACAGAGGTTGCTGAGACCTCAGAGTCTTCAGAGAAAAAGGAAAAAGCCGAAAAGCAGAAGCCCGGCATCATGTCGAAGGTGCTTAAAGCCGTGATGACAGCTATCACCTCTACGTTGGCTGCCGTCCTGGGTGCCTGGGTCAGCGACAAAGTCAGTGGCAAGACCTCCAAGTCACGTAAGTCAGCCAAGGAGCGTGTGGTGAAGAATGCCACCAGTGCCGCCACCAGAACCATCACCAAGGAGCTTACCCGCGACATCCTAGGCAACTTAATTAAATAATGTAATCAACATTTGGAAAGGAAAAGAAGAAAGCATCCGTGTGGATGCTTTCTTCTTTTTTTTAAAGCTCTGCGTCAGAGCACTGGAAGGTGGTACCCTTCGTAATGTCTCCCGTCTCCAGGCCAAGCTTGAACCACTTCATGCGCTGCTTGGATGTGCCATGGTTGAACGACTCTGGGACAGCATAGCCACGGGCCTTGGTCTGCAGGTAGTCGTCGCCTATCTTCTGGGCGCAGTTGATGGCCTCCTCAATGTCACCATCCTCCAACGAGCCAAAACGCTTGTTGTCATGATGAGCCCACACACCGGCATAGAAGTCTGCCAGCAGTTCCAGACGAACACTGAGTTTGTTGGCTTCGGCCTGCGACAGACGAGCCATCTGCTGGTGCACCTTTTCAAGGGTTCCCGTCAGGTACTCCACATGGTGGCCCACCTCATGGGCAATGACATAGGCATAGGCAAAGTCGCCGTCAGCACCAAGCTGCTTCTTCATCGTGGTGAAGAACGACAGGTCGATATAGAGTTTCTGGTCGCCAGAGCAATAGAAAGGCCCCATGGCTGCGGAGCCTTGTCCACAGGCAGTCTGCGTGCCATCGGTATAGAGCACCATCGTAGGTGTCTGGTACTGGGCACCGTTCTGGCGGAAAATCTCCGACCATACATCTTCCGTACCTGCAAGAATCTGGGTAGAGAACTTGGCCAGAGCCTGCTCCTCTTCCGTAAACTCACGCTGACCTTGGTTCACCTCGGCATTGGTACCTGTCAGCGAACCCAGTCCACCATTCTCTGCCACTGTCTGCATGACAGCCTGCAACGGGTTGCCACCCGTCAGCCATGCCATCAGTGCCACTACAATAATTGTGCCGATACCCATACCGGCCTTGGCGCCACCGCTCATACCACGGCGGTCTTCCACATTCGAGCTTTCGCGTCTTCCGTTTAATTTCATAATCTGTAGTCTTTATTGATTGTTTGTCCGTTCTTCTTTTTACTTGCCAATATAGTCCAGAATCATCTGCACGGCCTGGTCTTCTGTCAGCCCGTTCATATTGATAACCATATCATAGTTGCGCGTGTCGTAACGTGACGTCTTCGTGTAGTTCTTCACGTAGTTCTCACGCATCTGGTCGATCTTCTTGATGGTTTTCTCTGCCTCCTCACGACTTAAGCCCTGCTTCTGCTGCAAGCGCTGCAGACGATACTCCATAGGAGCCAGAATAAGGATGCTCAGATGATTGGGATGGTTGCGGAACACATAGAACCCACAGCGCCCTGCAATGACACACGACTCGTTCCCGGCAATAGACTCCAGTATCTCTTTCTCCGCCTTGAACATCTCGTCGGTGGTCAGCAAATCGGGCTTCACCGTTACTGACGTCTGATAATACTGCATGCCCATCGTGCCTGGACCTATAGACATCACACGCTTGGCGTCTTCCAGCCAGCCATGCTTACGACCTTTCAGCTTCTCTATTTCCTCGACGCCCAGCTGGTATTTCTCCTGAAGAGCCTTGACGAGGGCCTTGTCATAGAAGTTAACGCCCAACTGCTCTGCCAGCTTCCTACCAATAGTACGCCCACCAGACCCTACCTCGCGGTTGATGGTAATCACAAACTGGTCTGTCCTATTCATCTTCTTTTATAGTTTTTTGGTTTAAGCCATCTATTTTGCCGACAAAGTTACGAATAAGCAAGCAAAATGCAAAATAAATTGCAATTTATTTTATTGGTAAATGCTATACACATAACGTGCTTCAGGGCCGACGACCGTAGTCAACATCGACGCGTCTATCTCATCCAACACATGCTTCAAGTCGTCGACAATGCCCCGTCCTGAGTATTTGAGCACAGCCTCCTTCATGGTCCACAGACGGATGAACTCCACGTCGGGACGCTCAGCCTGCTCTATCTGCCGCACCTCCTGCTCGTTCATGGTGTAGCGCACCAGGCTGTCCTTAAACTCACGCACACTTTCTATGTCAACACCTACAGGACGGTTACTCAGCACACAAAGGGCCCCCTCGCGACAATGGCTCATGTTAAAGTGGATGTCAGGATGACCTACAAGGTGCGGCTTGCCGTGCTCGCCATACTCGAAGACTGGAGGCTCCATGATGCCGTATTCACGACGCAGGCCCTCACACAACAGCAGATAGACAGCCGCACACGTCTTGCGCCCCAGCTCGAACTTGAACTTCAGGGCTTGCTCACGGCGCTGCTCCGACAACTGCGGCAAAGCAGCCTCGAAATCGAAACCGGCTATATCGTCATTCAGATAAATCATACTCAGCTCCTAACCCTATCTCTGAGTCTATGGCAGAAGGGATCCTTCGGTTCGGGTTCTCCTTGGCACCCAGCGACTTCAGCTCATTAGCCTTCTGCACCACACTTTGGCGTCCCTCATTCAGCTTGTTGGTAGAATAGTCGAAAGCCCTACGGGCCTGGTCCAGCTGCTCGCCCACCTTCGTATATCGCTGGATGAAGTCGCCTAGACGGTCCAACAACTGCTCAGCCACACCAAACACCTTCTCCTGATTCTCAGCCTGCTGGTTCTGCACCCAGGCAATGTGTATCATGTGCAGAATGCCCAGCAAGTTCTGCTCACCAGTGATGAACACCTTGCGCTCAAAAGCCTCACGCCATAGCGACGGGTCGTTCACCAGCGCCAGCTGCAACGACGATTCAAAAGGCACAAACATGATGACAAAGTCGACAGCCTCGCGAGGTGCCTTGATGTATTTGGAATAGTCCTTGCGCGCCAGCTCCGTCACGTGACTTCGCACCGAACGGATGTGCTCCTGCAGGGCACGATCCTTCTCCTCTGGCGAGTCAGCATTGACATAACGCTGATAGGCCACCAGCGATACCTTCGAGTCGATGACCACATCTTGTCCCTGCGGATAGTGCAGAATGACGTCAGGCTGCATCTCACGTCCCGTCTCGTCGTTCTTCAAAGGCCTGCCCTGCTCGTCGCGCAGCCGGGCCTGCACCTCGTAGTGAATGCCCTCCGTCAGACCTTGCGACGACAGCAGGTCACCCAGGATAATCTCGCCCATATTGCCAGACACCTTATTGTCGCGCCGCAGCACATTAGCCAAGCCCTCAGCCTTCTCACTCATCTCACGACCAGTCTCCATCATCAGCCGCAGCTGTTCCTTCAGAGACGCCGTTTGGGCCGTATGGTCCTTCGTATTGTCGCTGATGGCCTTGCGCATCTCAGAGATGGCCTCCTTCAAAGGCTGTGTGATGGTGCCCATCGACTCACGGTTCTCCTCCTTCAGCTTCTGCGCCTGACTGTCCATCAGCTGGCGGGCCATATTCTGCAACTGCTCCTTGCTAGTCTTCAGCTGCTCGTCAAACATCTCACGCTGGTTGCACAGCTGTTCAGCCAGTCGCTGTTCAGCCTTCTGCTGTTCCTCCTTGCGCTGTTGCGACAGCATCTGCATCTCCGTTTCCTTTTTAGCCAGCTCAACCACCAGCCGAGCCTGCCTCGGATTCATCACAAAGTAGACCACCATCGCCCCAAGGGCTATACCTATTATTATATATAGCACTGTCATCATGGCTGCGAAGGTACGAAAAAAAACCGAACTACCATAGAAACAGTGTAACAAATTTATTTTCTATCGGCAAAGGTAACAAAAAAAGTCAAACTACCATCATTCTTATTTGTATTTACCAAATCTTCACCCTGTCTTCGGGCTTTATGTAGAGCTTATCGCTGGGCTCGACACCGAAGAGGGTGTACCAGTCGTCATCGGTGGAACACGACACAAACCAGCCCACGGCGCCGATGAACAGCACAACCCGTAGCCATCGCCTCATTCTTCTCATCCTGCGACTTATTCTATTCCTTTTTCTTGGTAGTAACTGGCGGCATCAACCCAGGTGATGTCCGAGGCATGCTCTTCGCCGCCACCACGGTAGATAGTCTGGGCGCCGATCTTAGTCCAGCTGAGCACCTCGTCGAGGGCTTTGTGTATCTCTATGTGGCTGCCTTCAGGGGTAAATTCAGAGTATGTATGGAATCTGTAGGAGAATTCCACCATATCGGTATTCAGCTCCTTCTGTTCGTCAGCCCGGAATACCAATTCGTGCGGCTGGCCGTCCTTCTCATACCAGAGCTTGTAGCTCAGTTTCTCGGTGAGCAGGTCAGCACCGTTGACTCCAAAGAGGGATATCTTCAGGTTCACGATGATAAATTTCCTCAGCTCGTTGTATTCCAACTCAACCTCGGGAGCCGCAGGTGTTGCAGCCACCTCCTTCTTTTTCGTGAACCGTGCATTCCCGAAGGTACTCCCCGTGAAGCAACTAACCAAGCGATAGGAACTGCTGATGCCCGCCAGCTGACTGCAACTGATGATGCCATCTTCGGCGTTGTAGTCCAGCACAAGATCGACGGGCACAAAATCGCATTGGCCTATATCGGTAAACGCCGTCAGATAGTAGTCCTCGTGAACATTTTTTCCTTGCCATGTGCCGATATACTGGAGGGAAGGGAAGGTGACGGTGCGTCCGTCGGAGCCGATCTTGCCCTTTGCCCAGCCGCTGGCATTGACTGTGAACAGCTTCATATAGAAATCGCTGCCGTCTATAGCGACGAAGACTTCATCGACGACATCTTCATCTTTCACCAACTTACCGTTTTCAATGACTAAACTCTCGAAATCAAAGCGGTACGCCTCGTAGGTCACGCCGGCAGGCGGAATGATGGGGTCAGGAACAACATAGCGTTGCCTGGTGATGTAAACTTGGTATAAATAGTCCGTAACGCTTTTCTTGTCGATGTCAATCATGTTGATACAGTCGTCAGTTGACATGATGCCCTTCTCGGCATCGTAGGAAAGTTTCAGGTCGGTTAGACTTGTTTCGCCAGAAACCGCGAAACACATCTCTTGCCATTCCTTGTAATAACCCAGGAACTGTCCTTTCTTAAAGGTGATGATGCCATCCTCCAGACGGCCTCGCAGCCAGGTTTGCGGATACTGATTGAACAGTCCCTGCACATAGACGTCATTTCCGTCGAAAGCGAACGTTATGCCGTAGTTTAGACAGTAGCTTTTGTCGCTGGCACCCGTAAAATACCACTGTTGGGTGGTCAGCCCTTCCGGTGGCGTCAAGACGGATGGCTCCTTGAACGAGCCCGGCATCACGGTGACGTTCTGAAGGATGTTCGTCACTTGGGTATGGCTGGGTGCATCAGACTCTGCAATAGCGAATTTCGCATCCTCAGGAATGCTGAGGATGTGCATCTCTGGATCGTAAGTACACTCGAAGTCGGTCAGCTGATTCGCCTTGTCGCCTGTGCCCATGATGCCGACGACATACTTCTCGCCCGTCTTGTCCTCGCCGACATACTGTCCGCTCTTGAACCGACAGGTGCCAGTGCTGGTCAGCGTGCCCTTCACAAAACTCTCGGGGAACGATGAGGAGAAGCCAGAGACATAGACATTCTGTCCGTCGAAGGCCGCCTGTACGTTCTTCTTTTCATAGATCGTCTGCTCTCCGTCTATCGTATTCACGGTTCTGACCGTTTGCATGGTGTAGCCCTTGCTCACCACGCCCTGCGGGAGCGTCACTAACTTTCCCTGTGTGGCTGCGGGCGTATCCGAATTATCATCATTGCTGCTGCATGCTGTGAAGACAGTCAGACCGCATACGAGGGTGGCAGCCACCACCCATTGAATCATTCTTTTCATGGGGTGTCCTTATTTTGTTCTTGATTTCTTTCGGGGTTCGTTGGCATTGTAGCCTTCCGTGAAGACACTCATCGTAGCAGGGCGCTGCTTGTTGGCCTTGATCCAGCGGCTCCAGCCCGTGGCCTTGTCGAAAGCCGTCTGCTCATAGGTGTCGGCGAAGGTGCTTGCCCAGCGTGCCTCCTCTTCCGCCTCTTCTTCCGCTTCTTCACCATATACAAAAGCCTTGCCGTCGGGTTTGAACACGACAGCCTCGGTGAAAGCCCAGCCTTCCTTGCCGTACTTCCAGAGAATCTCTTCGTACTGGCCATCCCAACCCAGCAGCACCGAGCCATTGATGCCCTGCGCTCTCAGGTAGGCGCACGTCTGATGTGCTACGAGGCATTCGTCGTCGTAGCATCGCTTCATCTCAAAATAGGGGGTTTCCAGTTCCGGTGCCTTGGCTGCCAGCGTAACCCCATAGATAAACAGGTCGTAGAGCGGGGTGTCCCTGTAAATCTTCATGGCGTTGACCGTGGCTGTGTCGATAGCGCTGCGCTTCTCGTCGCTGCTTTGATATGCGTCGAGAAGGATGTCGGTGAACACGCGGACCTTCTGACCGAAAGCGTCGAGGCCACGGGTGCGTACGACCGTCATGTCGGTAAACGACTCTACGGTCTCGTCGCCAAAGTTCTTGTCCCATTGCTCCACGCAGGCCTTGTTGTAGGCTTTAAGCGCGCTCTCCGTGTCCTCGTTGCAGCCCGCAAGCTTGTTGGTGAGCTCTGTATAGTTGCCGCCCCATCCTGGCACCAGGAACGACGAGGCAATGATGTAGTCGGTCTGATCCTTCAGTTCAAACAGATTCTCGAAGCAGTTCATCAGGCAGGCATCGAAATAGACCACCTGCGGCTTGATGCTGGCATTGGCAATGGCGTATCTCAGCGCGTTGATGGTGAGCCGTTCGCTCTTGTTGTTGTCAATCAGGAACGACCGCGTCGTGTTCGTGGGGCTATAGGGCAGGTCTTCGTTGGGCATGTAGCCTGAGCCATGATCGCTCAGCAGCAGCACGTAGTGCTTGGCAGGACAAACCTTGGTAGCCCAGTTGATGAAACTGGTCAGCGAGTCGGCGTTGGCGATATGGTCGTTGTTGCAGCCGTGTACGTTGTCGGCCACCATCTGCTGTTCCACTGTCTTCTTTGGATCGACGGTGAATCGGAAGGTGAAACGGCATCGGTTCTGCCATTTCGCAATCCATAACTTCATTTCCTCCAGATATTCAATGACGTCGGCCTTGTCTTGCGGGTCATCATAGTCATCGGGATCATAATAATCCAACAGCTGCTCGAATTCTTCCTGACTGCTGAACTTATACTGCACGGCAATCTTCACCTTGTCGTAGCTGGCAGGGTCGGCAGCATAGAACTGCTTGATGTTATTCAAAATGTCGTAGTCCAGATTTCCGCCACCATAGCCATAAAAAAGGATAGCATAGTCAGCCATCTCAGACTCGTTAGGATCGATTGAATCGACGGCATTGTCATCGCTGTTGCATGCCGTGAAAACACTCGCACCGCAGAACAGCAGAATGCCCGCTATCAACCATTGCATCATTCTTGTTTTCATAATAGTATTTTTGAGTTATTCATTGACAGCACTATATCCCACACCGGATTATTCTAGCTTGCCACCACCACCTTGCTGCGGATTGCAGTACAGCTCCTGCAGGTTCGTGTTGAGCCAAGCGGCCCCAACCCGTCAGTTTGTGGAAATCGCACTGCTCGTAGCCAACGTTGTAGTTGTTGAGTATAGAAAGATAAGGGCGATTGGTCTTATAGTCGTAAATGTAGGACTCACGACTCATCAGGCAGACGCTCAGCGTGT
>JAFPEE010000227.1 GCA_017389705.1 Prevotella sp. | reverse complement strand
AGCTGCGAATGGCTTCTCTGTTGCTACAAGAATCTTCATAATTATCAATTGTCAATTGTCAATTATCAATTAGTGCTGAGCTTCGAATTCCTTCATGCAAGCCACGAGAGCGTTGACACCCTCGATGGTCTGGGCGTTGTAGCAGCTGGCACGGAAGCCGCCAACCGAGCGGTGACCCTTCACGCCAACCATGCCCTTCGATACGGCGAAGTCCAGGAAGTCCTTCTCCAGCTCCTTGTACTCGTCAGCCATAACGAAGCAGAGGTTCATGACAGAACGGTCCTCTACGTTGGCTGTACCACGGAACATCTTGTTGCGGTCAATCTCGCCATAGACGATTTCTGCACGCTGCTGAGCCAGTTTGTCCATAGCCTCTACGCCACCGTTCTTCTTGATCCAGCGGAGGGTCTCAAGAGCGCTGTAGATGGGTACTACAGGAGGTGTGTTGAACATAGAGCCCTTGTCAACATGGGTGCGATAGTCAAGCATTGTAGGAATCTCACGAGGAGCCTTACCCAGCTTCTCATCCTTTACGATGATGATGGTCACACCAGCCATAGCCAGATTCTTCTGAGCTCCAGCATAGATGGCGTCGTACTTCTTTACGTCAACAGGACGAGAGAAGATATCTGAAGACATATCGGCAATCAGGGGTACGTTCACATCCAGGTCTTTGCGAATTTCAGTACCATAGATGGTGTTGTTTGTAGTGATGTGCAGGTAGTCGGCATCAGCAGGAACACTCCAATCCTTAGGAATGAAGGTATAATTGGCGTCAGCTGAAGAAGCCACTTCTACTACCTCACCGAATAGCTTAGCTTCCTTCATGGCCTTCTTTGCCCATACACCTGTGTTCAGGTAAGCTGCCTTCTTGATCAGGAAGTTGTAGGGAATCATGCAGAACTCCAGAGAGGCACCACCACCAAGGAAAATGACTGAGTAGCCCTCAGGAACTGACAACAGCTCCTTAACCAGAGCTACAGCCTCGTCAACGACGGGCTGGAAATCCTTTGCACGGTGGCTAATCTCCATCAGCGAGAGACCCGAGCCATTGAAATCAAGACACTGTTGAGCGGTCTTCTCAATTACCTCGCGGGGAAGCATCGAAGGACCTGCGTTAAAGTTGTACTTCTTCATTGTTTGATGTTTGTTTAATTATTGTTTGATACGTTTGTTATCGAATTAATGGTGCGAAATTACACTTTTTATTTGAATTGGGCAAATATTTGAGCAAGAATTAAGTATTTTATACCTTTTTGCTTGCTTTTTGTCAACTCTATATGGCAATACTAGCGCACTTGTTCCACGATTGTCTTTATGCCTTTAATCTTTTCGCCTTTGGTCAGACGCACCACTTGTTGCAGCTTTTCGCGACGGATGGCAGCATAAGCATAGCGGTCTTTTACATCGATGCGACCTATCTCGTCAGGTTCCAAACCGCCTTTCTTGCAGAGGAAACCCACGATGTCGCCTTTCGATATTTTGTCCTTCTTGCCCTTGCCAATGTAGAGGGTGGACATTCTAGGAGCTGTTGGCTGAGTACTGTCAGCCTTTGGCTCATACCCCTCAGTATCGCCTTCGACATAGTCGGGAATATGTTCCTCGCTGTTGAGGATGAAGAAGGTACGGCCTGTGGCATCCCAGCGGGCTGTTCGGCCCACACGATGTATATAGCCGTCCTCGCTCTCAGGCAAGTGGTAGTGGATGATGTTTTGGATATCGGGAATGTCGAGGCCACGTGAGGCCAAATCTGTCGAAACCAGCACGTTGGCAGAGCCGTTGGCAAACTTATAGAGCATGTCCTCACGTTGGCGCTGTTCCATGCCGCCATGAAAGTAGCTGGTGGTGAAACCTTGCTTGCGCAGAAATTCGTTGGTACGTTCCACAGAGTCGCGATAGTTCAGGAAGACAATGCTGCTCTCGTCGCCTAACGAGAGAAGTAACTGGCGTAGCGTTTCCAACTTGTCCTTCTGCGGACTACGCACCTCGTAGAGTTTTACGCGCTCTGACGTCTGTTCGTCGTCAGGAAGGAAATCGACCAGCGTTCCTTTCTTCGACATGTTGACAAACTGCGGTATCTGCTCAGCATTGGTGGCAGAGAGTAGAATGCGACGACTCAGGCCTGGGAGACTCTTGATGAGTTTTTGCATCTCAGCATGGAAACCCATCTCCAAACACTTGTCGAACTCGTCGATGACCAAGTATCGGATAGGGTAGCGTACGATGTTCTCCTTGTCCAAATGGTCGTTCAGGCGACCTGGGGTGCCAAAGACGATTTGTGGGCGTACCTCTTTCAGCACTTTGTGCTCATCCATGGTGGGACGTCCTCCATAGCAAGCTGTAGAACGCAGGCCACAGCCCATGTTCTTCAGTACCGTATCCGACTGCAGGGCCAGTTCTCTGCCAGGAGTGATGACCAGGGCTTGTACATCGTCTGACGTTGCATCGAGCAGTTGAATGAGGGGCAGCAGATAGGCCAAGGTTTTACCTGTTCCCGTGGGAGATAGTAAAACAACATCACCGTCGGAGCCTGTTATGGCTTCGGCGGCGTGTTGCTGCATCTCGTTCAGTTCTGTGATGCGGAGCTTAGTCAGTATTTTCGCGATGTCCACACCCACAGCATCTTATTTTTTCTCTTCGTTCTTTTCTTCTGTCTTCTTGGCAGGAGCCTTCTTGTAACGCTTGTTCAGACCGTTGATGACATCGTTGGTTATGTCAAAACGCTTGGCAGCATACAAAATGTTGTCGCCTTGTTTAGTCAGGATGAGGTCGTACTTCTTGTCCTTATTATAGGCATTGAGAAAATTCATCAGCGAGTCGCGAAGAGCCTCGTTGTACTTGGCAGTCTCGTTAGCCAACTCATTTTCCAGACGGGCCTGCAGCTCCTGCAAACTCTGCTGCTGACGCTGGATAGCTGCCTGCTGGCTCTCTGCCTGCTCACGACTGGTAAAACCGTTGTTCTGCAGTTTCTGCTGGAAGTTGGCAGCTGCGTTCTGCAACTGCTGGCCTTTCTGGTTCAGCGTGTTGCGGGCATTGTTGCTCTTCTTCTGGATAATCAGCGTGAACTCCTTGCAGAATTCATACTGCGTCATCAGCGAGTCTACTTCTACGTAGGCAATCTTTACGCCACCGCTGGTGTTGTTGTCTGCTGCAGCAGGTTGTTCGTCCATTTTGGGGCTTGCATTGTTGCAAGAGGCCAGTGCCATTATGGCAGTTGTGGCCATCATCATGTACTTTTTCATTTTGTTTGTTTAATATTTAATCTTTAATTTTTTGATCTTTCATCGACTGCAAATCTGCTCTTATGTCTCATCTCACGGTCCTGATCCATCACGCAACGGATTCCCCGTTCTTTCATGGCCTTACTGTCGTGAATATGCTGCGACGAAAACCTTCCATCAGGTCTTGAAAGCACTTTTACGAGTAAAAAAGCCATCCCGATAGCAATTATTAACGTACTTATGAGCAGTATTTTCATCTTAAATGATTATCTTTGCGTCAAAATTCGGCTGCAAAGTTAAGCAATTTATTGCGAAAACCCATAAAAATAAACATTAATAATGAATAAAAGTGAGTTAAAACCTGCTGTTGTCTTCGAACAGTTTGCGAAGATTAACCAGATTCCGCGCCCATCGAAGCGCGAAGAGAAGATGATTGAGTATCTGAAGAACTTTGGTGAGAGTCATGGACTGGAAACCAAGGTTGACGAGGTTGGTAATGTCGTTATACGCAAGGGTGCTACCCCAGGATATGAGGATTGTAAGACCGTTATCCTACAGAGTCACATGGATATGGTGTGCGATAAATTGGTCGATTACGAGATAGACTTCGATAACGACCCCATCAAGACCTATATCGATGGTGAATGGCTGACAGCTGAAGGTACAACGCTTGGTGCCGACGATGGTATTGGCTGTGCCATAGAACTGGCTATACTGGAAAGCAACGATGTGGAGCATGGGCCTATAGAATGTGTCTTTACTCGTGACGAGGAGACGGGTCTGACAGGTGCTATGGGCATGAAGTCGGGCTTTATGTCAGGAGACTTCCTCATTAACCTGGACTCTGAAGATGAAGGCGAGATGTTTGTCTCTTGTGCTGGAGGTCGCAATACTTCTGCTGTATTCCGTTTCAAACGCGAAGAGGCTTCTGCAGGTTCCTTCTTCCTGCGGGCTCTGCTAAAAGGTTTGGTGGGTGGACACTCTGGCGACGATATTAACAAACAACGCGCCAATGCCATTAAGCTGTTGAGTCGTTTCCTTTATCAGACCATCAACCGCTATGAGGGTGTCCGTCTGGCTCAGTTTAATAGTGGCAAGATGCATAATGCTATTCCTCGCGACGGTATGTTTGTCATTTCCGTTCCCAATGCCGTCAAGGAGAATGTCAAGGCCGACTGGAATGTCTTCGCCTCAAATGTTGAGGACGAATTTCACGTGACTGACACGCAGATGGTGTGGACAATGGAGAGTACCGATGCTGAAGTTGTCATTGAGAGTGAGGTTGCACGTAACTTCATCTTCGCCCTGCAGGCGCTGGATAATGGCATCTATGCCATCTGCCAGGACCCTGCGTTGAACGGGATGGTTGAAACATCAAGCAACATTGCCAGCATAGTGACTAACGACAATGAGATCAGTATCGTCTCTTCACAGCGCTCGAATGTAATGTCGAACCTCGATAATATGTGTGCTACCGTCGGAGCCTGCTTCCGATTGGCTGGAGCCGAGGTTAACCACTCTGACGGCTATCCTGCTTGGAAGATGCGCCAGAACAGCGAGCTGCAAAAGATAGTAATTGATTCGTATAAGCAACTATTCCATAAAGATCCCATCGTGCGTGGCATTCATGCAGGATTGGAGTGCGGACTGTTCTCAGAGCGCTATCCGAATCTCGATATGATTTCATTCGGTCCTACGCTTCGTTTTGTTCATACTCCCGAAGAGCGTCTGCATATTCCTACTGTCCAAATGGTATGGGATCACCTGCTGTTGATTCTTAAGTCCATGCCTCGTAAGTCATGAAGCGTTCTTTATATATAATAATAGGTATAGCCCTGCTGCTGTTAATCTCATGTGGCAAACAGCAGCAGGCTAAATCTGTTGTCAAGGACTTTATGGAACAGAGCCTGCACAAAGAGGTGGCATACGTCGAATTCTCCGGTGTCGATTCCACCCATGCCATAAGCGACACTCTTCTGCAGACACTTCGTCAACGAGGTCCTAAAGATGTCCAGTATATGGAGCGTGTTGGTAATACCTTACTTTATATCCGTGCCAAGTATGTTGAAGGACAGGATACTTGTAGTACCACTTTCTATCTAGACAAGGAGGCTACTGGTGTGATCGCCTTTAAGGAGAACTAAAGCAAGGAGGCTAGGTAGCCTATTTTGTAGAGCTTGAAGACGAGTAGACTGGGGTGTGTACCAGTAATGTTCTCTCGTTCCCATGAAGCAAATAGTTTGTGCCAGATACGGAACAGAAATCGCATGAGGTAGGTGTTGTGGAACACATCCAGCAGACGGGAGTAGCCTTCCAGTTCTTTTCTGAACAGGCAGAGGGTACGCAGTCCTTCTTCCGTCTTACTGACGAAGTCCTTATTATTCTCGAAACGCTCAAAGCTGACAGGATTGTCGATGTGCAGAATAGGTATGTCGTGTGTTTGCATCTGTTTGCCAAAGAATACGTCCTCATAGCCATAATGGCGAAAACGAAGGTCGAAGGGATATTGCAGCATAATATCCCGACGCACTAGGAAGTTGGCCGTATGAAAGTCTTGATAAGGCGCTTGCTGACGACGCTCCAAGGTATGCTCATGTTCTGCTGTCTTTTCGTACATGGAGCGTAGGTTGCCAGCTTGTAGCGGACCAATAGAAACCCCTCCATAGACGATGGTATCACTTGTCGATGAAGCATATTTCTCAAGAAAATCCTCTCGGCATACAACCATATCGCTATCGACGAATATCAGCCAGGGATATTGTGACTCAACAGCTAGGATGTTGCGGATGGCAGCACGGCCGGCATTCTCTTGTCGCTCTATGTAGCGGCAATGAGGCCCCAGGTGGTTAATAGCCCTGTTGGCTGAAACAGAGGAAGCATCCGTAGAACCGTCGTCAGCCACAATAATCTCGTAGCTGATGTCAAGAGCTTCTGCCTGGCGTTGCAAATCGCTTACCAGCGTAACACATATGCTGTTATACGTAGGAATGAGTATCGAAATATCTTTCATCAGGCGACAAAATTACAAAAAAAACGTGTAATCCATGTAATCCGTGCCTAAAAATTTGGTGGGAAACAAAAAAAGTTGTACCTTTGCACCCGCTTTTACGAGATAAGAGCATGAAATTCAAATTAAATCATTCATTTTTAAAACATTAAACAACAATGGCAACAAAAATCAGATTGCAGCGCGGCGGTCGCAAAAGCTATGCTTTCTATCGCATCGTCATCGCTGACGCAAGAGCACCACGTGATGGTAAATTTACTGAGAAGATTGGTACTTACAACCCTAACACCAATCCTGCCACAGTAGATTTGAATTTCGAGCGTGCACTTTACTGGGTTGAGACTGGTGCTCAGCCTACGGACACCGTTCGTACTATCTTGAGCCGTGAGGGCGTTTACCTGATGAAGCACCTGCGTGGTGGCGTAAAGAAGGGTGCTTTCGATGAGGCTACAGCCCAGAAGAAGTTCGACGCATGGAAGGCTGACAAGCAGAAGGGTCTTGAAAAATTGGCTGCTGACGAGGCTAAGGCCAAGAAGGATGCTGCAGCTGCTGCCCTGAAGGCTGAGAAGGCTGTTAATGAGGAGATTGCTAAGAAGGTGGCTGAGAAGAAGGCTGCCGAGGCTGCTGCCAAGGCAGAGGAAGAAGCTGCAAAGGCTGCTGAGGCCGCTGCTGCTGAGGCTCCCGCCGAGGAAGCTCCTGCTGCTGAGGCTCCTGCTGCAGAGTAAATCTCGCATCTTCGGAGAAAGAATTAAAGAGTGGATAATAAATCCACTCTTTTTGTGTTAATATAGTATATGCATATACTTGAGATACCATCTTTCTTTCCACCATATGGAGGCTTGTTCTGTTTGGATCAGGCAAAGGCTTTGAAAGCCTTGGGTCATGAAGTGCGTATACTAAGTAATGTACAATTGGGTATTTCGATAGGTCTTAAAGACTATATCACATTACCCTACGTTCGTTATGAACATGAATTGGAAGGTGTCACGGTGTACCAGTCGTTTCAGCGGGGATGGCCTAAGGTGATACGCTATAATGTAGATCGTTGGATAGCGATAGTACGTTCCATGTTCAAAGAATATGTGGTAAAGTATGGCAAGCCCGACATCCTGCATGCCCATTGTGCCAAGTGGGCAGGCTACACCGCTATGCTGATTGCTAAAGAGTATCAGATTCCCTATGTGATTACGGAGCACTTGTCCAAACTGCTCTTCGAAAAGGAGTTTGCCACTATTGACACTTGGCAGATACCACTATTGAAGGCGGCTTATCATGATGCTGCGTGCGTTGTTCCTGTGTCAGAAGAGTTGGTGGACGACATCGACTGTTATTTTGGGAAGGATTATCGTTGGAAATCCATTTCGAATATGATTGATACTGACTTCTTCAGTTATAAGAGTCGTGAGCCGCAGACTGGAAGGCCTTTCCGCTTTTGTTGTCTGGCTAATAACTGGCCTTTGAAAGGTTACGATATATTGTTACCAGCCTTCCAAAGACTTCGTGATAGTGGGGTGGATGTTGAACTCCATATCGCAGGAATGGGGACTGATTCTGGTTCGTTTTGTTCTCGTCTTACTGATGGTATGGTGTCTTATGGGCTGGTTAATAGGGAGAAAGTTCGTGAATTGCTCTATCAGAGTGATGCCTTGGTGTTAGCCAGCCGTAGCGAGGTGCAGCCTTTGGTGTTATTGGAAGCTATGTCAACAGGAATCCCTGTTATATCCACTGAGTGTATTCCTGAAAACCTGCGAATAGAAGGGGGGTGTATGATAGTCCCTATAGATAACGTAGCAGCTTTGACGTCAGCAATGAAACAGGTGATGGAGATGGTTGATTTCGATGGTCGGGAGGTGTCGGAATCTGTAAAGCAATTTGCATCGCCAAAAGTTGTGGGACAGAAATTGTCGCAATTATTCAGCGATATTATTTCTTCAGTTTGATGAAAATTTTGCGAACCACAAGTGTACAGTCCCAAATAGACTCACATGCAGTGATGCTTTTCACCATCAAGATAGCGAAATTATTCTTTACGCCCCATTGTTTCTTGCAATCGAGAGCTTCGTTGCGCATTTGGGAGTCATGGGCTCTGAAAGCATGCATCAGCATGGCGAATGTGCGTTGGCTGAAGAACTTTTCTGTCGTCTTTGATTTTATGCCAAAAGTTTCTGCAATATCCCAAGATTGTGTTGTCGCTTTCTTGTAGAAATCAAATAGTTTTCTAATGTCTTTGGGCGATGAAATAGTGTCTTCTCCCTGACTATAATGTAGAGTGACATCTGGCAGATAGGCAATATTGCCGTTAAGTGCCTCAAAGAAAGCTATCTGCAGGTCTTCACATACAATACCTTGACCTCTGAATAAAACGTTGTAGTCATGGTGTGCCTTTTGAATGATATCGGCCCTGTAGAGTGATGAGCATAGCTGGATAACGGGCATGTTGGTTTGGGTAAGAATGGCTTCGAGCATCGTCTTTCCGTCAGTGATAGGCGCAGGGAAGGGTTGCTGGGGAGAATCTTTTGCCTCCTTGGTATGTTCGTTATAGGAACGCCATGCTGTATGGACAAGGGTGATGCTGTCGTCGCTCTCCATGATGTTAATCTCTTTTTCCAGTTTCTGATTGTCAACCCAGAAGTCATCGCCGGCACAGTCAGCAATATAATCGCCTTGTGCAGCTAAAAGACAATCAAAGTAGTTATCGATAACTCCTTTGTTATGAGGATTGGTAAAGAGTTTGATTTTCTCTGGATGTTTTTTCGCATATTCCCTGCAGATGTCTCCTGTCCTATCTGTAGAACAGTCTTCGCCAATGATGATTTCAAAGGGTACATGACATTGCTGCATCAGGATGGAATCGAGAGTGCGGGCAATGGTATCCTCCTGATTGTAGGTGCAGACAATGACCGATATCATGTTCTTCATGTTCTATCTCTCTTTCTTCAGCAATGGTAGCGTATTCAGCAGAATGGTGCGCCCCAGACGGGTATTCGTCATTTTGCGGAACCATATATACTTTTGTGAGTAGTCGCGATCGGGCAGGGGAAAGAGTCCTTTACTTCTCAACTTGTCAATACATGCATTGAGGGCTTTTTGTGAGCGTTGCTGGACGATGACCTGATAGATGTAGTCCATTGTCAATTGGGCCACGCGTCGCTGCAAGGCTAAACGGTCTACCTGAGGCACGCGGTCGCACAGATAATGCAGTCTGTCCAAAACGCCCTTGATGTCGTCAAAACGCTTGGCCTTGCTTTCTTCGTTGTCGTGGGTAGTGATGCTACCCTTGTGTCTATAATAATAGTAGGCTTTGGCATCCGTAACACACACATGCTCTGCACGTATTAATAACTGTGGTGTAAACTCTTCGTCTTCATGCCAGATACCAGGTGTGAAACGCAACTCGCTCAGAGTGGTTCGCTTGAAGAGATAGCCACATGCTGTGGCGTGGATGTTATGATTAAGCATATACTCCGAACCTGTCATGACCTCCGAGTCGGAATAGGTTTTATTCGTTGACTGGGTATTCGCAAAGTCGAACATCAGCATGTCGATATCTCCGTTCTTTTGGATGATGTCAAGGCAATGTTCATAAGGAGCCAGAATCAGATGGTCGTCAGCGTCGACAAACTGCAGATAAGTGCCTTGGGCCATCTCGATGCCTTTATTGCGAGCCATACTCAACCCTTGGTTCTTCTGGCGTATGTAAATGATGTCATCACCGTATTGCATCAGCCCGTTCATTGGACTGGTCTCTGAACCGTCGTCAATGACGATAATCTCGCGTTCTGAGGGGAGCAGAGATAAAGCCAGGATGCTGTTGATGCACTCGCACAGCATCTGTATAGGGAGATTGTAATAGGTCAGTATAAAACTGATAATGGGCTTGTTTTCTTCCATAACTGACTGCAAAGATACGAAATTATTTGCAGAATCGAAATAATTGTAGTATTTTTGCGTTTGTTTCTATGAAACATTATGGAAGAACAGAAGAAAGACGTCTACAGCCATATATTGAAATATACCGGTCTTTTTGGAGGCGTGCAAGGCTTGGTGATTCTGATAGGCCTTGTGCGCAATAAGGCGATGGCTTTGCTGATAGGCGCTAGTGGTATGGGTTTCAATGCTCTGATGACTTCTGTACAGAATTTCGCAGCACAATGTACCAGTCTGGGACTTTCGTTAGGGGCTGTTCCTCGTATGTCAGAAATCTACGAAGACGGCAATCAGAAGGAATTGAATTACCAGATTCATGTGATTCGCCTGTGGAGTGTAATAGCTGCCATTTTGGGCCTGTTGTTTTGTCTGGTAGTCAGTCCGCTGATAAACGAACTTTCCTTCACTTGGGGTAATCATACGTTGCACTATGCGATGCTGGGAGTTTCGGTGGCAGTACTGGCTATCGCAGCAGGTGAGACAGCTATACTAAAGTCAACACGTCATGTGGCAGCGTTGGCTAAGATTCAGACCATTGCGGCGGCGGGTTCTGTCGTCGTGTCCGTTCCGCTGTATTACTTTTGGCGTCACTCTGGAGTAGTCCCTGCCATAGTGCTTGGGGCTGTTCTGAATATGCTGGTGACGATGGTTTATTCTTCCTATTCATATCCGTACCGGTTGAAGTTTGAGCGTAGAATGTTGCGCGATGGCATTGGAATGGTAAAGCTGGGGCTGGCTTTTGTCTTGGCGGCAGCGATAGGCAGTGGATCGGAGATGCTGATACGCTCGTTTTTGAATGTTGAGGGAAGCATGGATGAAGTAGGCCTATACAATGCGGCATACATGATTTCGATTACTTATGCAGGTATGGTGTTTTCAGCTATGGAAACCGATTATTTTCCACGCTTGTCGGCTGTCAGCAAAGACGTCCTGGCAACGAATGAGACGGTGAACAAGCAGATGGAAGTTTCGCTCCTGATGCTCTCGCCCATGCTGGTTGCGCTCCTGATGTTTTTGCCAGTACTTATCCCAATTCTGTTTAGTTCCGAATTCCTGCCAGTAGTGGGAATGGCGCAGGTGGCAGTACTGGCCATGTATTTCAAGGTTCTTACGCTGCCTGTGGCCTACATCACGTTAGCGCGAGGCTATTCACTATCGTTCCTCTTCTTGGAATCAGCCTATTTCGTGGTTCTGGTGATATCAGTTGTTATAGGCTTTACAAGGGGGGGGATTTATGGTGCGGGAGTTGCTTTGGTCGTAGCGCATGTTTTTGATTATCTGATGATTAATGGGTATGCCTACAGTAAGTATGACTACCGTTGTACGACCTTCATAGGTCGATATGCTGTCATTCAGTTGTCTGTCGGCATCGTCGCCTTTGTGGTTTCGCTTTTAGCCGAAGGATGGACTTATTGGATAGTAGAAGCCGCACTAACACTGGTCAGCACGGCTTATTCTGTGTATGTCTTGCGTCAGAAGACTCACCTTTGGGAGGCCCTGAAACGCAAACTTAAGATTTAAAAAGTACGATTTGTAATCAGAATCTGAAGTCCAGCTCTACGTCTACCAGATTGTAGTTGTGCTTTTTCTCAGTCAGTGTTTCTATACTACGGTCATTCACGTGAGAATACTCTAAGTGCAATTCCAGATTCTTCGTGAAGAAGTAGTTCAGACCGCACTCAATCTGATTCACGGAAGTGGCCCAGTTCTTCTGGTTACGATAGGTCTGGTATCGAGCCTTTGCATGCAGCTTGCCCTTGATGATGGGCACGATGCCGAAGATGTACCAACCGTCGGCCTTATCACCATTTGCGTAGCTAATTTCGCGTACGTTGTTGCCTGGAGAGGCAGCGCCCCAACCCTGGCTATGGATATACTCTGCACGGAAAGTATATTCGTCCTTGTCGTACTCTGCAGAGATGGCGTAGCGGTTTTTCTCTACACTACGGGTCTGGCCAGTCAATGGGTCTAACATTCCGCCACGGCTACCCGTCCATCCGAAGGCACCGATGCGCAGTCCCTTGATAGGCATTACCCAGAAACCGCCGATGATATCCTTACGGTTGTCTTTGTCGGACTCGTTTACACCCTCACCGTTATATACACCTACCTGATAGTGGAACAGACGGCGTCCGTTGGCATTGGGGAACAGGTCACCCGATAGCTGGATACCGATGTCACGTCCACCTGAAGACCTTTCACCCGTACGGTCTCCGAATGCAGAGAGTTTGTTGATAACGTCAGCATAGCCTCTCCAACCCTGTGTAATGGGGTGAGTGGGGTTCTCGTAGGTGAAGCAACGCTTGAATTGTCCGGCACGGATCTTGAATTCAGGAAATCTTCTCCATTCTGCATAGAGGTCTACCAGCTGAACGGTAGGCTGTCCAGGACCTGTAGCATTGGTACCCTGAATCTGTGCGCGCCAGTCGAAGTCACCAATCTTTCCGTCCAGAATGAAACGGGCCAAACGCAGTTTGAAGGAGTTCGATGAATTCTTTTCAAGAATAGGATTCCCGTTTTCGTCTTTCCCTATTTTGTAGGGGTTCATGCCTTGATACTGCAGCATGCCGTATCCGCTGAATTTAATGTTTTTGACCCATTGAGGCAGCTCAATAATAGCCTTCTTTTTCTCACTCTCTTGTGCATTGACCGTCAATGTAAAGCCCACGGCCAGCAGGGCAAGGATCATTAGTTTTCTCATAACTTTTATCGTTTGGTTAGTAATACAACATTCTCTACGTGTGGCGTATGTGGGAACATGTCTACGGGCTGCACCTCCTGCACCTTGTACTGCTCGTCCAGCATTTGTAGGTCGCGAGCTTGCGTGGCCGGGTTGCACGATACGTAGACGATGCGTTTGGGCTGGGCCCTCAGAATGGTCTGCACCACGTCAGGATGCATGCCTGCGCGTGGCGGGTCGGTAATAATGACGTCTGGACGTCCATACTGCTGGATGAAGTCGTCGTTCAGGATGTCCTTCATGTCACCGGCAAAGAACAGAGTGTTTTCGATGCCGTTCAGCTGCGAGTTTACCTTGGCGTCCTCAATAGCCTCAGGCACATATTCAATGCCGATGACCTTGCGAGCTTTTTTTGCCACAAAGTTGGCAATGGTACCCGTGCCGGTATAGAGGTCGTAGACCAACTCGTTGCCTGTCAGCCCAGCAAACTCGCGCGCCACACTATACAGGTGGTAAGCCTGTTCGGTATTCGTCTGGTAGAATGACTTCGGACCCACTTTGAACTTCAGTCCCTCCATCGTCTCTATGATGTGGTCGTTGCCTTTGAAGGTCAGTATCTCCTGGTCGCCAATGGTGTCGTTACATTTCTGGTTGTCCAGGTACATCAGGGCCGTTATCTGCGGGAACTTCTCTGCCGTGTGCTGCATCAACGCCTTGGCCTGGGCCTCGCTCTGTACCAGCGTCTCTGCTGTGCTATGGTCGTAGTGGAACTGGAAGATGACGAGCCACTCGCCTGTATTGCTGTTGCGGATAATCAAGTCGCGTAACAGACCCACCTGTTGTCGCAGGTCGAAGAACGACAGACCGTTCTCCACAGCCCATTCGCGTACCGTGTTGCGAATCTGGTTCTGCACATCGTCCATCAGCCAGCACTTCTCAATGGGCAAAATCTTATCAAAAGCTCCAGTAATGTGGAAACCGATGGCCGGGCTGTCCTTTAGACTCTGGCTCTCGTCGTGGGGTAGGGTGGCTATCTCTTCATGGGTCAGGTAGCGCTTGTTGGCACAGCCGAAGTCCAGCTTGTTGCGGTACTCCTTCGTCTTTACGCTACCCAAGATGGGGCGGAACGCTGGTAACTCGACCTTGCCTATGCGCGTCAGCTGGTCGAACACCTGCTGCTGTTTCATCCGTAACTGCTCTTCATAGGGCAGTTGCTGCCACTTGCAGCCGCCACACACGCCAAAGTGCTGGCAAAAAGGCTGTACGCGAACATTACTATATTTAATATATCTTGTAACCTCTGCCTCCATGAACGAGTGTTTCTTGCGGCGAACCTGCAGATCGCATACGTCGCCAGGAACAGCCCAGGGCACAAACACCACCATGTCGTCGACCCTGGCCAGCGACTTACCTTCAGCGGCAAAGTCCGTGATGGTGATGTTTTCTAAAATAGGGAGTGGTTTCTTCTTTCTTGCCATATTTTCTGCAAAGATACGAAAAAGAGAGCATATCACCAAATTTATTTGTGAATTAAAAAATAAATCGCAAAATATTTTGTAATTTGCTGATTTTGTTGTAATTTTGCAGCCGATTTCGTAAAAAACAGTTGATGAAGAACGACAAAATGAAAAATCAGTACCGTATCAACGAACAGATACGTGTACGCGAAGTGCGAATAGTGGGCGATGACGGTAGTTCCGTTGTACCAACCCGCGAAGCATTGGACATGGCCCGCGAACAGGGTGTCGATTTGGTGGAGATTTCCCCCAATGCCAATCCTCCAGTTTGCCGTCTTATCGACTACTCGAAATTCCTCTACCAGCAGAAGAAACGCCAAAAGGAGATGAAGGCTAAGCAGGTGAAGGTCGAGGTCAAGGAAATCCGTTTCGGACCCCAGACCGATGAGCACGACTATCAGTTCAAGCTCAAGCACGCCAAGGAATTCCTTGAGGAAGGCAACAAGGTTCGTGCTTATGTGTTCTTCCGTGGCCGAAGCATCCTGTTCAAGGAACAAGGCGAGGTACTGCTACTGCGTTTCGCCAACGATTTGGAGGAGTTGGCAAAGGTTGAGGGAATGCCCTCACTCGAAGGTAAGAAGATGTTCCTCTATCTGGCACCCAAGAAAGCCGGTGTAGCCAAGAAGAGCCAGCAGGCACGCGACCGTGAGGCCAGCGAGGCCGAAGCCAAGGAGGTAGCACGTCAGCAACAGCAGGCAGCTGTCGATGAGAAACCCGCTAACGGAGGACTCTTTGCCAATGCCAAGATTAGTGCCGACGCACTTAAGAAGCTGACCGAGGAAACTGAGGACGAAGGATAATAAGAAAGAAACAAGGCGTCGCGCCCGGTATATGCGTAGTCGCCGATTTATTAATAACAATTTAAATTTTT
>JAFPEE010000226.1 GCA_017389705.1 Prevotella sp. | reverse complement strand
CTTGCGTATCTTGGAGGTGGCATGGCGCTCGAAAGCCAGGCGGGCATCAGTCTCTGACATGCCACAGCCGTCGTCGATGACCTGTATGGAGGTGCGCCCGGCGTCGACGACAAGTACGTGGATGGCCTTGGCACCAGCGTCGACAGCATTCTCAACGAGTTCCTTGATGACTGAGGCGGGGCGTTGTATGACCTCGCCAGCAGCTATCTGGTTGGCTACGCTATCGGGTAGAAGCTGTATGACGTCAGTCATTGGGCAACGGTGTTTTTAGGGGCTTTGCGCCGTTTCTGTTCCTTCAGCTCGGTGCCTTCTTTCTTGGGTCGCCAGTTGAAGATGTCCTGCTTGTTGAGCGGACGGATGTAGTCGAACCAGGCATAGCGTGGAAGGAGATACTTGTCGGGAGGTATCTGTGTCATGGGATAGAGAGTGCCCTTGGGCTTCTCCATCCAGATACGTTTCATCTTCTTGTTTTCGAGGAACATCTTGAGCAACGGTGTCTCGGTATAGTTCAGTCCGATAAGCACGCTGTCAGCGTCGTCGATGGGGTAGTAGACGACCTCGACGTTGTCGATGGCCTGTACCTCTCGCATCTCTCCATTCTTGAAGAAAGACTTCATCTCATTGGACGACACCTGGTTGAAGTGGATGCTGTCAGGCATCTGCTCTGTGGAGAAGGCCTGTCCCACGACGTGTGTCCAGTCGATGGTGGAGTCGTTCATGTAGACGCGTATCTCCTCGCCAAAGAGCTGTTGTCCCTGGTTCCACACGATGGGGTCGCGGTACATGGTCATGACGGAGTCCTTGGAGTCGTAGACCAGCGAGTCGCACACGGCTTGCACATCGATGCGGTAAGCACGTACCTTATTGTAGGCGTGCATCTTGCGGTAGACGGAGTCGGTATTGATGTTGAAGGTGAATATCTTCAGCGTGTCGGCATGCATGTAAAGGGTGTCTTTCTGCGAGAAGTCTTTGGCCACAGCATTGTCGGTAGCCATGGCATAGCCTGTGGAGTCGTTGTACTCGCAGTAGTCGCCTGTCAGTTGGTTCTTGTTGACGGAGTCGGTGAGCACGACGTTCCAGTAGGCGTGGCTGACGCCTGTCAGTGCGTTGCGGAACACGCTGTCGCCCACGATGGTGCGTCCCTGGTCGCGGATGACGGAGCGTCCGAAGAGTTCAGACTGCTCTGTCTTGGTGTTGTAGTATCCGTCCTCGCTGTAGATGTGACTTGAACCCGAGGTGATGTTCGAGGGACCTACGATGTGTGCCATGGAGGTACGGGTGTCGTAGTAGAGCGAGTCGGTAGTCATGTACATGTTCTGGTCCTTCAGGCGTACGTCATAGTAGAACATAGCCATCTTGGTGTCGGTATGGTACTCGCCCCAGTCGCTGGTCAGTGTGGTTTTGCCGTCAACCATCTTTCCTCCCTCGAAGAAGTTACCGAAGTTATACATGCGGTCGTAGTCGAGTGAGTCGGTATAGAGGGTGGTCTTACGGTGTTTGAGCACCACGTTGTGACGGGCCTGTGCCAGCTGGGCGTCGCCATCGTAGTAGGCATAGTCGCTGACGAGGCTGAGGGTGTCGCCCTGTACCATCCTGACGTGTCCAAAAGCCTCGAAGGAGTTGGTGAGATCGTAGAAATGTGCGCTGTCGCAATAGAGGTTGGCACCCACATGACGGAAGTGTACCTTGCCATGCACTATCTGTGCTCCGTCGTTGCGGAACTGGTCGTAGTGCAGGTTGTCGGCATGAACAAGATAGACGCGCTTGTCCTGTTGCACAGGCTTCGCTTTCTTGCGTGGCGTGCGCTTCTTCTTGGCAGGCTGCATGGCAAATACCATGCCTAGCAGCACCAAGCCTATAATGACAAACAACACTCTCTTCATCGCTTAACACTCATCACTTATCACTTAACATTTCTCACTCATCACTTCTCACTTCACCCAACCTTCGTACTCAAACTTGCAGTCGCGATAGCGGTCGTTAAGTCGTACGTAGGTTGACTTGATGCGGTTGACTACCCAGTTGTGCAGGCACTCCTGGCGACGCTTCTCAACCACGACGTCCTTCATAACCTGGAAGTCCTCGGTGATAGTGGCCTTATGTCCTTCGGTACGGTTTTTCAGCTTGACGATGGCACATACGGTCTTGCCACGCTGGTTGACCATCTGGAAGGGGGCAGAAATCTCACCTACCTGCAGCGCGTCGACAGCCTTGGCAACTTCTGAGGGCAGGTCGGCCAGTTTGAAGCGTGAGGTACGCACACCCTCGTCGGTGACGTTGAACATCAGACCGTTGTTGTTGCGGGTGTCCTTGTCGTCGGAGATGAGTGAGGCACCAGCCTCGAAGGGGAACTTCTCTTCCACGATGTCGGTACGGATGGAGTCCAGGCGTTGGAGGGCCTTCTGTACGGCATCGTCGCTGATGACGGGTTTGCGCAGGATATGGCGTACTTTGATCTTGTCGCCACGCTTGTCGATGAGCTGTATGATATGGAAGCCAAACTCAGACTCCACAATCTTCGAAACGCGCTTGGGGTCGGTGAGGCTGAAGGCTACGTTGGCAAAGGCAGGGTCGAGCATGCCACGACCTGTGTAGTCGAGCTCGCCGCCACGACGTGCTGTGCCAGGGTCTTCAGAGTACATACGTGCCAGGGTCTGGAACGTCGTCTCGCCCTTGTTGATACGTTCGGTATACTCGCGGAGTTCTTCCTTCACACGGTTGATTTCATCTTGTTCGACACGGGGCTGCTGGGTGATGATCTGCACCTCTACCTCAGTGGGCACGAAGGGCAGGCTGTCCTGAGGCATGTTCTGGAAGTAGCGGCGCACCTCGGCAGGTGTTGCCGTGATGTCCTTGACCAACTTCTGCTGCATGCCCTGTACCATCTGGCGCTCACGGTAGGATTCGCGCAAGTCGGCACGTATCTGGCTCAGACTCTTCTTCTGGTATTCTTCCAGCTTCTCGCGGGAGCCGATGACGGAAATCATGTTCTCGATGTACTGTTCCACGCCACGGGTAATGTCAGCCTCGGTGACCTCGACACTATCGATGATAGCCTGGTTGAGGTACAGCTTCTGAACGGCAATCTGCTCGGGGATGGCACAGTCGGGGTCGCCTTTCCAGCGCATGCCCTCCTGCTGTCCCTGTATGCGCAGGGCCTCGACATCGGACTTCAGGATGGCTTCGTCGCCTACCACCCAGATGACCTCGTCGACAACGCTACCAATTGAGTCGTTCTGTGCCGTCATGTGGCCAAAGATGAAAGACAGGAAAAAGAATATGCAATACCTTTTGTGGATATAAGAACTCATTTTGCTTCCTTTTATTTCTAATTTTTTATGTAGGCCAAAACCGTACTAATGCTTGTTGACGGTCTTTAATACCTCTTCGTTAATGGTTACGGGATATTTCTTGCGCAGGTCAGCTACCCAGAGGCGTTCCATCTCGTCTTGCAAATCGGCAACGACGAGTCCGCGGACGTCAGTGTAGTCCTGGGGGTTCTTGAGCTTCTTGCCATAGGTGGCGTCGATGGGGTAGCCTTTGACGCTGTCGACCTTGGCATCGCGTACGTTGAACTCCTCGCGGTCGATGAGGGCATTGTCGCCTTTCTTGAAGAGACCCTTCTCCACACGGATGCGGATGACGGAGTCGCCATTGAAGGTGGTGCGCAGGGCTTCGTTCCAGTCGTCGAACTTCAACTTCTTGACGCACTTGGCCACAGCCTTGACGTCGGCCTTGTCCTTCACGTGGTAAGCTATGCCCTTGAAGCGGGGCTCGTCCCAACGGTACTTTTTCTTGTTCTTCTTGAAGTAGCGTGCCAGGGCCTCTTCGTTCTTGGCAGCCTTGTCCCAGATGGTCTGGTTGCTGATTTCGTAGAGTAGCAGACCGTCATGGTACTCCTTGATGAGGTAACGCATCTCTGGGTCGGCAGCAACCAGCGAGTCAGCACGCTGTGCCAGCAGCTGCTCCTTGGTGACGGTATTATTGGAAGCCTTCACGAGGGCGTCGAGCTTACGTTCTGTGATGGCGTTGCGGGCACCCCGCTGGTCGAGGAAACGTAGGATGTTGTCCTTATGGTACTCGAAGGGTTCCAGCTGCTTGCGCTCTGTCATTTTGATGATGTGCCAGCCAAAGGGCGAGAGTACGGGTTTGCTCAACTCGCCAGGTTGGAGGGCAAAAGCAGCATCCTCGAACTCCTTGACCATCTGGTTGCGTGAGAACCATCCCAGCATGCCACCACGCTGTGCTGAGCCTGGGTCCTGCGACACCTGCTTGGCCAGAGCCTCGAAGTCGGCACCAGCCTGCAAAGCGGTGTATACGGAGTCGATGCGGCGCTTGGCGTCACGTTGCTGGGCGTCGGTAGCCTTCTGGGGTATCATGATGAGGATGTGACCTGCCATCACCAGTCCGTCAGGGCCGATGTTCTTCAGCGTCTGGTTGTATACCTCATGCGCCTCTGCCAGCATGTCGTTGTCAGTCACGAAGGTAGGACGCACCTGCTGGTCGCGATACTGGGCAAACTCAGTGCGATAGGCTGTCGTCGTGTCGATACGGGCATCCAGTGCAGCCTGCACCTTGAGTTTGTAGTTCACAAAGAGGTCGACATATTCCTCTACCGACTTCTTGTCAATGACACCGTCGGTATTGTTCTTGTTGTACGAATATTCAAACTCTGAGCGTGGAACGTCAACGCCAGCCACTGTCATGACGACAGGGTCGGACGTCTGTGCCTGCGCTGTCGCAGCTGCCACCAGCAGCATGCCAAACAATGCTTTCTTCATCTTAGTCGTTAGGTCTAGAATAGTTGGGAGCCTCGCTGGTGATGGTGATATCGTGCGGATGGCTCTCGTTGACACCTGCATTGGTGATGCGTGTGAACTTGGCGTCGTGAAGCTTCTCGATGGTAGCAGCACCGCAGTAACCCATGCCTGAACGCAGACCACCCACCATCTGGTAGATAACCTCCTGTACCGTTCCCTTGTAAGGCACGCGACCTGCGATGCCCTCGGGTACCAGCTTCTTCACGTCCTTGGTGTCTGCCTGGAAGTAACGGTCCTTGGAACCATGCTCCATAGCTTCTAGTGAGCCCATGCCACGATAGCTCTTGAACTTACGTCCGTTGTAGATGATGGTGTCGCCAGGACTCTCCTCGGTACCTGCTACCAGTGAGCCTATCATGACGCATGAACCGCCTGCAGCCAGGGCCTTGACGATGTCGCCAGAGTAGCGCAGACCACCGTCGGCAATCAGGGGTACGTCGGTATCCTTCAGGGCGCTATACACATCGTATACGGCACTGAGCTGGGGAACACCCACACCAGCAACCACACGCGTGGTACAGATAGAGCCTGGGCCAATACCTACCTTGACAGCGTCGGCACCGTTTTCTGCCAGTATCTTAGCAGCAGCACCTGTGGCAATGTTACCCACAACGATGTCGATGTTGGGGAACGAAACCTTGGCCTCGCGCAGCTTCTCGATGACACCCTTGGAGTGACCATGGGCTGTGTCGATGACAATGGCGTCAGCACCTGCATTCACCAGTGCCTGCATGCGTTCCAGGGTGTCGACAGTGACACCTACGCCGGCAGCGACGCGCAGACGACCTTTCTCGTCCTTGCATGCCATGGGCTTGTCCTTGGCTTTGGTGATGTCCTTATAGGTGATAAGACCTACCAGGCGGTTGTCCTTGTCTACCACTGGCAGCTTCTCAATCTTGTTCTTCTGCAGGATGTCAGCAGCAGCAGACAGGTCGGTCTGCTGATGAGTCGTGACAAGGTTTTCCTTCGACATAATCTCGTCGACGGGACGATCCAGACGACGTTCAAAGCGCAGGTCACGGTTGGTGACGATGCCCACCAGGTGACGGTCGTCGTCTACCACGGGGATGCCTCCGATGTGGTACTCTGCCATGATTTCAAGAGCCTGGGCTACCGTTGAACCACGGGGAATGGTGATGGGGTCGTAGATCATGCCGTTCTCAGCACGCTTGACGATGGCCACCTCACGGGCCTGGTTCTCGATAGACATGTTCTTATGGATGACACCAATGCCTCCCTCGCGGGCAATGGCAATGGCCATCTGGCTTTCAGTAACGGTATCCATTGCTGCTGTCACGAAGGGGACATTCAGCTGGATATGACGCGAGAAACGGGTACGTAACTCTACCGTCTTTGGCAACACTTCAGAATAAGCTGGAATCAAAAGGACGTCGTCAAAAGTCAGGCCGTCCATGACAATCTTGTCTGCAATAAATGATGACATAAATAATCTCCTTTAAATTTTATTGCGTGCAAATTTACTGCTTTTTTCTGAGATAGCAGCCATTTGCACGCAATATTAACACGATTTAATAGCTAATAGCCAAAGGCTAACGGCTAATAGCTAACAGTATATTGCCAATAGTTAATTTGCCATTTCGCTGATGAACTTGATGCGAACCAGTCGAATTTCGTCTTCTGAGCATTCTGCACCCAGCTCTTGGATGGCATCTTCCAGCGAGTCGGTCTCGCTCTCTGCGAAGTAGTCGTAGATGTCGTCCACATGGTCCTCGTCCATCACTTCGTCGAGGAAATAGTCGATGTTGAGCTTGGTACCGCTATAGACGATGGCTTCCACCTCGTCAAGCAGCTCCTCGAAATCGAGCCCCTGGGCAGTGGCAATGTCGTCAAGGGCTATCTGGCGGTCAATGGCTTGGATAATCTTCACCTTCAGAATAGACTTCTTAGCCACCGTACGGACACGCATGTCTGCCTGGCGCTCTATGTCGTTCTCCTCGCAGTAGCGCTTGATGAGGTCGACGAAGTCCTTGGCATAGGGCTGGCGTACCTTGCCCTCACCCACACCTTGGATGTTCTTCAGCTCCTCCAGATTGACAGGGAAGTCAGTAGCCATCTGTTCGATGCTGACATCCTGGAAGATGACGTATGGGGGACGCCCCAGCTTCTTGCTGACTTTCTTGCGCAGGTCTTTGAGCATAGCGCTAAGCGTCTGGTCAAGAGCGCTGATGGTTGCCTCGTGTTCGGGTGAGGAGTCGTATTCACCGTTGAACTCGTTGTCCTCGACAATCATGAACGACACGGGGTTCTTCATGAATTTCTTGCCAGCTGAGGTGAGCTTCAGCAGACCGTAGTTCTCGACATCCTTCTTCAGGTAGCCTGCCAGCAGGGCCTGACGGATGACGGGGTTCCAGAGTTTCTTCTCGTATTCCTCGCCTGTCCCGAACAGTTCGTGGTTTTGGTGCTTGTGCGAGAGAATCTCTTCTGTCTCGCGACCTGTCACGAAGTCTATCACGTGGTCTGAACGGAAGTTCTCCTTCAGTACCTGTACGGTCTTGAGCACGATGAGCAACAGGTCCTTGGCCTCCAGCTCCTTCTTGGGGTGCAGGCAGTTGTCGCAGTTGTGGCAGTTCTCCTCGTGATACTCCTCGCCAAAGTAGTGGAGCAGCATCTTACGACGGCAGACGGAACTCTCCGCATAGGCAGCAGTCTCTGCCAGCAGCTGGCGTCCGATGTCTTGCTCTGCCACAGGCTTCCCCTCCATGAACTTATCCAGCTTCTGCAAGTCTTTCTGCGCGTAGAACGTGATGCACATGCCCTCGCCTCCGTCGCGACCTGCACGACCTGTCTCCTGATAGTAGCCTTCCAGCGACTTGGGAATGTCGTAATGGATGACGAAGCGTACGTCGGGCTTGTCGATACCCATGCCAAAGGCGATAGTAGCCACGATGACGTCTATCTCCTCCATGAGGAAGTCGTCCTGTGTCTGTGAGCGCAGGGCTGACTCCAAGCCGGCATGGTAGGGTGCGGCCTTGATGTCGTTGGCTTTCAGTATTTCTGCCAACTCCTCCACCTTCTTGCGCGAGAGACAGTAGATGATACCGCTCTTGCCGGGGTGCTGCTTGATGAAACGGATAATGTCCTTGTCAACCTCAGTGGTTTTCGGGCGTACCTCGTAATACAGGTTAGGACGGTTGAATGAGCTCTTGAATTCGGTGGCGTCAATGATGCCCAGATTCTTCTTGATATCGGTGCGTACCTTGTCTGTAGCCGTTGCTGTGAGAGCTATCACGGGAGCATTGCCTATCTCGGTGATAATAGGACGGATACGGCGATATTCGGGACGGAAGTCGTGACCCCATTCTGAGATACAGTGGGCCTCGTCGACAGCATAGAACGATATCTTGGCCTGCTTGAGGAACTCTACGTTCTCCTCTTTAGTCAGCGACTCTGGGGCAACATAGAGCAGCTTGGTCTTGCCTGCCAGGATGTCAGCCTTCACCTGGTCGATAGCCGCTTTGTTAAGCGACGAGTTCAGGTAGTGGGCTGTACCCTCCTCACTCATGGAGCTGATGACGTCCACCTGGTTCTTCATCAGGGCTATAAGGGGTGAGATGACAATGGCTGTGCCTTCCATCAGCAGGGAAGGCAGCTGGTAGCACAACGACTTGCCACCACCCGTAGGCATGAGCACAAAGGTGTCCTTGCCGTCGAGCACGTTTTGCACAATGGCTTCCTGATCGCCCTTGAACTTGTCAAAGCCGAAATATTTCTTCAGCGCTTCAGTCAGATTCTGTTTCTTTTTTGCCATAGACTTTTTAAGGTATTATTGCAGATGTGACTTGTCGAGCTGCTGCTTGGCATACTCGGCTGTCACCTCAAAGGATTTAGTTCGCTTAGAGGGTATTTCAAACATCGCATCCATCATGATATTCTCCACGATGGAGCGCAGTCCGCGAGCTCCCAGCTTGTACTCTACTGCCTTGTCGACAATGAGTGCCAGAGCCTCGGGGGTAAAGTTCAGCTTTATACCATCCATGTCAAATAGTTTCTCGTACTGTCTGACAATGGAGTTCTTGGGCTCTGTAAGTATCTTTGTCAGAGCCGTACGGTCGAGTGGATTCAGATAGGTCAGCATAGGCAGACGTCCGATAATTTCGGGGATGAGTCCGAATGACTTCAGGTCCTGGGGAGCAATGTACTGCATCAGGTTTTCCTTGTCAATCTTACGCACGTTCTGCACCGAGTTGTATCCTACCACGTGGGTGTTCATACGCTGGGCTATCTTACGCTCTATGCCGTCGAAGGCACCGCCACAGATAAACAGTATGTTACGCGTGTCTACCGATATGTAGTCCTGATCGGGATGCTTGCGTCCTCCCTTGGGAGGTACATTGACGTTGGTACCTTCCAGCAGTTTCAGCAAACCCTGCTGCACACCCTCGCCACTGACGTCGCGGGTGATGGAGGGATTATCCGACTTTCGGGCTATCTTGTCTATCTCGTCAATGAAGACGATGCCTCGCTGGGCTGCTTCCACATTGTAGTCGGCTACCTGTAGCAGACGTGTCAGGATGCTCTCCACGTCTTCGCCTACGTAGCCGGCTTCTGTAAAGACGGTAGCGTCGACGATGGTGAAAGGAACATCCAGCAGCTTGGCAATGGTGCGGGCCAACAGGGTCTTACCTGTTCCTGTAGAGCCTACCATGATGATGTTCGACTTCTCTATCTCTACCTCATTATCCGAGGCAGGTTGCTGCAGACGCTTATAGTGGTTATAGACAGCAACGCTTAGGTAGCGCTTGGCCTCGTCCTGGCCAATGACATACTGGTCCAGGTGATTCTTGATTTCCTTGGGTTTGGGAATGCGCTTCAGCAGGAAACCCTGTTTGGGCTTCTTGGCATCAGGGCCATAGCCGTTGGCAGTAGCCACCTGGTAGGCCTGTACGGCACAGTCTTCGCAGATGCAGCCGTCCACACCCGTTATCAGGAGCTTTACCTCGCGCTCTGAGCGCCCACAGAAATTACATCTCTTTGCCATTTCCTACCTCTTACTTCTTTTTGAGCACCTGGTCAATCATGCCATACTCCTTAGCCTCCTCAGCCGTCATCCAGTAGTTGCGGTCTGAGTCGTTCCACACCTTGTCGTAGGGTGTGTGCGAGTGCTCGCTGATGATGGTATAGAGCTCTTTCTTGAACTTCATAATCTCCATGGCCTCAATCTCAATATCAGAAGCCTGGCCTTGCACACCACCTAAGGGCTGGTGTATCATGACGCGACTGTGGGGCAGGGCAGAGCGCTTACCCTCAGTGCCAGCCACCAACAGGACGGCAGCCATCGAAGCAGCCATGCCTGTACAGATGGTAGCTACGTCAGAGCTGATGAACTGCATGGTGTCGTAGATGCCCAGACCTGCTGTGACACTACCACCTGGCGAGTTCAGGTAGATACTGATGTCTTTGCCCGAGTCTACGGAGTCCAGATACAATAGCTGTGCCTGCAGGGTGTTGGCGGTATAGTCGTCAATCTGAGTGCCAAGGAAGATGATGCGGTCCATCATCAGTCGGCTGAAGACATCCATCTGCGTCACGTTCAGCTGACGCTCCTCCAAGATGTAAGGGTTCAGATACTGAGCCTGAGCACTCATCACTTCGTCGAGTACGAGGCCATTAATTCCTAAATGCTTGGTAGCATATTTTCTAAAATCGTTGTTCATATACTTTCCTTATTTCATGTCAGTTTTGTTTCCCGGCAGGCGAGAAACAATGTAGCCTCAAGGGTTACGAGACACAAAATTACGAAAAAAAGTCGGAATACCATACATTCCGACCTTTTTTTTTGGTTAAAGAATTATAAATGGGTATTAGCCGTTAGCGATTGGCTACGGGCTAAAGGCTAAAAGCTAAATACCCAACGCTTATTTCTCCTGCAACATCTTCTGGAAGTCGTCCAGCGTGATGTCCTTCTCGTTCAGCTTCACAACCTGCTTCAGGGCGGCAGTCAGCTTCATGTCGACAGCTCGGTCTACCAGACCGTCTACGTTCTCGCGCTTCTTCAGCATCTCCTGAGCGTAGTTGTCCAGGTACTCATCGGGAACATTCGACATGCCATACTGTGCAAACTGTGCACGGGCAGCTTCCTTGGCAACAGCCTTCAGGTCGTCGTCCTCTACCTTGATGTTCTGGGCAGCAACCAGCTGTTCCTTGATGAGGTGCCAGCCAAGCTCCTTGATGCTGGCGTCGAAGTTCTTGTCTACGAACTCGTCAACATCCTTGCGGTCCTTGTTGTTCTGCTTCATTACACGCTTCAGCAGTGCCTCGGGGAACTCCAGCTTACCAATCTTATTCTCCATGTGGGCGCGTACGTCCAACAGGAACTTGTAGTCTGAGTCAGCCTTGAACTGCTGGCTGATGATGTCGCTGATCTTCTGACGGAACTCCTTCTCGTCCTTCACGGTACCCTCGCCAAAGGTCTGGTCGAACAGCTGCTGGTTTACCTCAGCCTTGACAAAGCGTGAAATCTCAGTAATCTGGTAGGTGAAGTCGCCCGTATGCTCGGCAACCTGGTCCTTCTCTATCTTCAGCAGCGAGCTTACCTCAACGTCGCTCTCGGGATAAGCCTTGCGGGGATTCCATGTGATGACGTCGCCCAGCTTGCAGCCGTCGAACAGCTTCTTCTGGTCTTCTACCTTCATATACTGGGGCATCAGCACAGCGTCAGCCACCTCAATGCCACCTTCCTTGGCGTTGCCTTTCTCGTCCAGCTCACGCAGGTCGCCCTTAAGCATGTCGCGCTGCTCTGCGTCGTACTTCTCTACTTTCTCATACTGTCCGGCACGGCTCTGGTACATGTCTACCTGCTGGTCAATCAGCTTGTCGTCGATAGTGATGTTATAGTAGTCAATCTTGTCGCGACCAGTCAGCTCAGCCTTGAACTCAGGAGCTACGGCAATGTCGAACATGAAGGTCAGGGGCTTGTCGCCCTCGAAGTCGATAGGCTCCTGCTGCTCGCTGGGCAGGGGCTCGCCCAGCATCTGTATCTTGTTTTCGCGAACATACTCATACAGCTTCTCGCCCAGCATCTTGTTCACTGTGTCCACCTTTACAGCAGTGCCATACTGGCGCTTGATGAGGCTCATAGGAGTCTGACCGGGGCGGAAACCGGGAACATTAGCGCGCTTACGATAATCTTTCAGGGTCTTGTCAACCTCGCCCTGATAGTCTGCATTCTCCAGCGTGATGGTCATCAGACCATTCACCTTGTCAGGAGCTTCAAATGTGATATTCATTTCGTCTTGATACCTTATTAAATATTAATATATGCGTTTTGAGCGTGCAAAATTACAAAAACTAACGCAAATCACAAAATAATGACACTACTTTTTAATGTTTATTTTCGTTTTTGCCAGTTTCTTGGCGAGAAAACATGGCAGGCAGGAGAAAAAAGAAAAGTAACTGATTTTCAGTCACTTTTCTTTTGTGTCGACACTTGGATTCGAACCAAGGACCCCCACCATGTCAAGGTGATACTCTAACCAGCTGAGCTATGCCGACTTGATGTTGTCTGTGCGCCTGACAGGACTCGAACCTGCACATCGTGAGATACTAGATCCTAAGTCTAGCGCGTCTACCAATTCCGCCACAGGCGCTTAATCGACGTTTAAAAAAGACGTAGTCAATTCCTATGAGGAGTTGATTTGCGGCGGCAAAGGTACAACATTTCTTTTAGATTACCAAATTATTCTGCCAAAAGTTTTCGAGCAGTCTCTATAATGAGGTCAATACCTTGTGCTGTAGCCTCGTCAGTAAGTGCTGCAGGCACGTCGGGGGCTATGCCGAACTCGGTATGCTGTCGGTTGGCGTCGTACATGGGACAGGCCGAGAAGCGTACGTTCCAGCCATTGGGTAGGGAGCTGGACATGGGCATGCCGGAGCCTCCACCAGTATGGTCGCCCACGATTTTGACGTTAGGCAGGGCATGCATCCAGACAGCAAAGGCGTTGGCAGCGCTATATACGCTGCGATTCGTCAGCACGCAGACGGGCTTGTGCCAGCGCAGGTTGCTGCTGGGCTCCAGGTATTGGGGCTCCAGGGACGAGAAGTCGCTATGGCCCGTTCCTGTCTTGTGCTGCATATAGCCTACCAGCGTCTTCTCCTGCACAAAGCGCCCTGCCAGTCGTTCTGCAGTCGTCAGTTCGCCGCCTCCGTTGTTGCGGATGTCAATGATGAGGCCTCTGCAGAGTGCCAGATAGGAAAAGACATCGTCCAGATTGCCCTCGCCTACGGGAACGGAGAACGAGTCGTAGCGCAGATAGCCTATGTTGTCGTCCAACACCCGGTAGCTGACGCCGGCGGCAATCTTATAGTCGGTACCCATATAGCGTCGCTCTAACGTGTCGCTGTAGTTCTGCGGATAGCCCTCGTGCCAGGCCCAGTAGCGTCCGTAGTCCATGGAGGTGGAGAGGTTGACGTGTCCGTCGCGTAGTTCCGAGAGCATGTCTGTCAGCACTTCGAAGAGCTGGGTCTCCGTCATCTTGTCGCTTACGCGTACCTTATAATTATTATATACACTCTGCCAGTCGAGCCCGTATTCATGCTGCTTATAGTCGAAAAAGCAATAGTGCTCGTCAATCACTTGCCACAGTGCCTCGAAGTTGCCTGTAGGCGTGTCCGGCCGCTCGTCGGTGTCTATGCAGGAGAACAGTAGCCAAAAGCTGAGAGCTAAGAGCCAAAAGCTGATTTTTTTCATAGCGTTTGTGGTATGATGGAGAAACGTTTGGTGATACCTATCAGCACGCGGTGGGTATAGATGTGCTGGCGCAGGTTGTTGACTTTGGCCTGCTGCATGTTGCCTAGATAGCCCAGGCGCAGCGTCAGCTTCTTGCTGAGCTGGGCGTCGATGGTCAGCATGTGGCGCCATTCGGGGGCCGATACGAAGGTGGTGGGCACGATGTTATGGTCGTAGTTTCCTCGCGAGAAGATTTCGTAGTACGACTGTCCGTAGTTGGGCGAGAACCTCACTCCCACCAGGGGCAGGGCCAGTTCGTAGCGTGCCGTCAGTGGCATGCGCCACAGTTTGAAGTGATAGGTTGCCACACCTGTAGGCATGAGGTTCAAGTGGAATCTGGCCTGTGCGGGATTGTTCGAGTTGGAGGTGTTGTAGATGAATCCTGCTGAGGCGTTGATGAGTCCACCAGCCTGCAGCTTCAGTCGGTTGTCCAGCAGATGCCAGCTGTAGAGCTTGCCCCAGTAGAAGTTATAGGCACCCTCCAGTTCCTGCTTGTTGTCAGCGCGGTCCTTGACGCTGGAGAAGTTGGCCTCGTGCTCTATGAGTGTCGACCAGTGGCGTCCTTGGCGTTGGCGCTCTGCCGTGGCCAGGAACGACAGGCCAAATCCGCTGAAGTGCTCCTGCGACAGATAGGTGTCTAAGACTTTCGTTCCACCCAAGCCCACCATGTGACTACGGGTAATGACCTTCAGCGAGTCATTCTGGGCCTGTGCTGTCAGGCACGACGTGCTGAATATGGCGAGACCTGCTACCAGGCCCCATATCTTACTTGTAATCTTCATCGCTGAAAAGGTTTTGTTGTCCAGTCAGTTCGTCTATGACCTGTTGCTGGCTCTTGCCGGCGTCAGGGTCCAGATTCTCTTCTTCCTTGTTGTCCTCTGTGTCTTCAGGCTCTTCTGGGGGCTCTGGGAAACGGGTAGGCTCCAGCTCTGTGATGCTTTCCACCTGCCATGTGGTGAGTCGCTTGCCCTTGGCCTTGAAGCCCTTGACGCTGATAAACTGCTCCACGTCAATCTCCTCTTGTCCTCGGAACTCATCGTTGCCGCCATACACCACCTGCAGACGTGGGAAGAAGGTGTCCGTCAGCAGTATCTGCCGCGAGTCAGGGTTTTCGCCCAGGTAGTTCTGCTTGCGCTTCGAGGCTTCCATGAGGAAGCGTTTGATGTACGGATAGCCTTGGTTGTCAGCATCGAAGAGCACACAGCTCCATACCTTGTCGCTGGCGTATTTCTCCAGCCGGGCTACGTTGTCCTCGAAGTGTACGTTGGCATCGAAGCCTGCGAGGTAGTAGTCGCCATTCTTGAGGATGACCAGTATCTGGTCGCCGTCGTTGAACTCACCCAGCAGGCGTCCGTGTTCGTCGTAGTTCAGACGGTTCACGTCGGGGTCGTACCACACCTTGCGACCTCCCAGCGTAGAGTGTCCATGGCTCTTCAGACCTATGCGGTGTACCTGGAACTTGGTGAGCAGGTTACCCTTGGCACCACGTCCTTTGATGTTGACCTCCGAGAAGTCTTTGTCGAAGAAGATACGTCTCAGTTTGGGTGCCGGGTCCAGCGTCACCTTGATGACCTCTGCCTCGCCATTGGGGTTGGCAGTAAAGTAGATGACACGCGAGCCCTTGGTGCCTGCTGTGATGTCGTACTCTCGGTCGCGGGTGATGGCAGGCACGTTGAAGCGCTTGATGTAGTAGTAGCCCTTCGGACCGTCACGGTAGACGGCATTATAGATGGTGCGCTGGTCGTTCTTCTTGAAGACGCCCAGCCACATGACATTCTTGCCTACGAACAGCTTGTCGGCCACACGTACCACCTTGAACTTACCGTCACGGTAGAAGATGATGATGTCGTCAATGTCGGAGCAGTTGCACACAAACTCATCCTTCTTCAGTCCTGTACCTATGAATCCGTCACTCCTGTTGATGTAGAGCTTCTGGTTGGCCTCCACCACCTTCGTAGCCTCAATGGTGTCGAAGTTGCGAATCTCTGTCAGGCGCGGATGGTCTTTTCCGTATTTGTCTTTCAGGAACTGGAACCAGTTGGCAGTCACCTCCGTGAGGTTCGCCAGGTCACGGTCTATCTCCTCTATCTCAGCCTTGATGCGGGCCATGAGCTCTTCGGCCTTGTCCTTGTTGAACTTCAGGATGCGCTGCATCTTGATTTCCAGCAGCCTCAAGATGTCGTCCTTGGTCACCTCACGCACCATCTGCGGATAGTAGGGTGTCAGTCGCTCGTCAATATGTTCGCAGACAGCGTCAATGTTGGGAGCCTGCTCGAACTTCTTGTCCTTGTAGATGCGCTCCTCTATGAAGATTTTCTCCAGCGAGCAGAAGTGCAGCTGTTCCATCAGCTCGCCCTTGCGAATCTCCAGCTCCTGCCGGATGAGGTCTTTTGTGCGGTCTACGCTGTGGCGCAGCACGTCGCTGACGGTAAGGAACTGCGGTTTATTGTCTTCGATGACGCAGCAGTTGGGCGAGATGTTGATCTCGCAGTCCGAGAAGGCATAGAGGGCGTCGAGTGTCTTGTCTGACGATACGCCGGGAGCCAGCTGCACCTGTATTTCTACCTTGGCGGCAGTCAGGTCTTCCACGTGGCGGGCCTTGATCTTACCCTTGTCAATGGCCTTCAGTATGCTGTCGATAATGGTCTCGGTAGTCTTTGAGAATGGTATCTCGCGGATGACCAGCGTCTTCGGATCCTGTTTCTCTATCTTGGCGCGTATCTTCAGCGTGCCGCCACGCTGTCCGTCGTTGTATTTCGACACGTCGATGGAACCACCTGTCGGGAAGTCTGGATAGAGCTGGAAGGGCTGGTCGTGCAGATAGCTGATGGCGGCATCGCATATCTCCACGAAGTTATGAGGCAGTATTTTCGACGAAAGACCTACGGCAATGCCCTCTGCGCCCTGTGCGAGCAGCAAGGGGTACTTCACTGGCAGGGTGATGGGCTCTTTGTTGCGTCCGTCGTACGACATCTGCCACTCCGTAGTCTTGGGATTGAAGACGGTGTCCAAGGCAAACTTCGACAGACGGGCCTCGATGTAACGGGGTGCTGCTGCGCGGTTGCCCGTCAGGATGTTACCCCAGTTGCCCTGCGTGTCTATCAGCAGGTCCTTCTGTCCCATCTGCACCAGTGCGTCGCCGATAGAGGCATCGCCGTGAGGGTGGAACTGCATGGTGTGACCTACGATGTTGGCCACCTTGTTGTAGCGTCCGTCGTCCATGCGCTTCATGGAGTGCAGAATGCGTCGCTGCACAGGCTTCAGACCGTCCTCAATATGGGGGACGGCACGCTCCAGAATCACGTACGAGGCATAGTCCAGAAACCAGTTCTGGTACATCCCACTCAGGTGGTGTACTGCTGCAGCGTCGAAGCGGTTTACGGGCTTGTAGTCTGAATGAGCTTCTGAACTCTCGGAGTTCTCAGGGCTCTCAGAGTTCTCAGGGGTCTCAGAGCCCTCTGGGTTAATGATGTCGTCCTTTATTTCGTCGTCCATATCTCTTTATTAGAATTTTCGCCACTGCAAAGGTAGTGAAAACCGAGCGAAATGCAAAGAAAAATCTCTTTTTTCTTTCATTTCTGAGGCCTTTTATTCGTCGCGGCTCAGCATCAGTCGGTAGTCTACAGGGCTCATGCCGATGGCGTCCTGAATGCGTCGTTGCAGGGTGCGGACATTCGAGAATCCCGCCTCCTCGGCAATGACGGCAATGGTGTATTGGGGTTTTTCTCGCAGCAGGCGCAGCGCTGCCAGCACGCGCAGGTTGTCGATGTAGGCATCCGGTGTGCGGTGGATGGTCTGGTGGCGAAACAGGGCGTTCAGTCGTGTCATGCTCACCCCCAGCATCTCCGCCAGAGCTGTGGCGTCGAAGTCTGGGCGCAGGTGTGGACGCTCTTTCTCTACCCGCATCTCGATAAGCGCCATCAGCTGTCCGTCGTCCTGCAGGTCGGCATTGCGCTGGCGTTCTACCCGTGCCTCCATGATTTCACGTGCCACGGCTGTCCTTCGGCGTAGCTCCACGTCGTACTCCAGCCGTTCCGACAGGTCCAGGTTGCGGCTCACCATGCGTATCAGCTCGTCCTTCAGGCGCTCCACCTCCTGCTTCAGGGCGGCGTTCTCTTCCTGCAGCTGTTTGATGTCTTCCTTTGCCATCACTTCTCCACCTTAAAGAGTTGCAGGAATCCGCTCAGGTCGAACACCTCTTCCACTTCCTCTGTCATGCCCTTCAGCGTGGCCTGGTGACCACAGCCTCGCAGGTGCTTGAAAACATTCAGCAGGATGCGCAGACCGCTGCTGGAGATGTAGTTCATCTGACTGCAGTCCAGAACAACGTCGCAGTCCTTGCGCTCAAAGAGAGGGGCCAGGTCGCGTTCTGCCTGACTGCTGGCTACGTTGTTCAAGTCACCTGCCAGTGTCACCACCAGCGTCCCCGCTTGTTCGTTAATCGTTATATCCATCGTTTTATCCTTTGTTGGTTATTGTTTCCTTTTCATCAGAGTCAGCACGTTATGCTCCTGACGGCGTTCATAGCTCATACCCTCTGTCATCTGGTGCAGCAGCATGATGCCCAGTCCGCCGGCAGGACGCTCGTCAGGCGTTACGCTGAAGTCGGTAGTCGAGCCTTGTGTCGGGTCGAAAGGCTGACCGTCGTCTTCTATGGTTATCGTCAGCGCATCCGTTGTCTCCGCTGCCTGCAGGGTTATCTGTGTCGCCTCGCCGTGGTTGATGATGTTGGCTACCGCCTCCTCCACAGCCAGTCGCAACCGCTTGGCCTCCTTGCTGCTCAAGGCCCTCGACACCTGCTCCAGGAAGGGGTCTGTCTTGCCGATGTCTTCCATCGAGGCTCGCAGGGAGAGTGTGTGCTTCGGCTCCCATCTGATGGCAAGCATCGTGACGTCGTCGCTCTGTTCCGCATCAGCGGCATGGCGGCGCACCTCTCCGTCCATCAGCTCCAGCAGCTGCTGGGGTGTGTCGTCCTTGTGCTCACGGACTATTTGTAACACCCGTTCTCTGCCAAACATCTGATGCTTAGGATTGTTGGCCTCCGTCAGTCCGTCGGTATAGAGGAACAGCATGTCGCCAGGCTGCAGCTGCATCTGTTGTCCCTCGTAGGTCCAGTCGGCCAGTGCACCGATGGGCAGATTGCGTATGACCTTCAGCCGTTCCCCGGCCACGACGGGTGCCTCGTGTCCTGCGTTGCAGTAGTCCAGGTGTCCCGTCTTGAGGTCCAGCACTCCTACAAACATCGTGACGAAGTAGCCTGCCGTATACTCCTCACTCATGTTGTGATTCATCACGTCGATGATGCTGGCTGCCGTCGTGGCGCGTCGCGTCTCGCTGCGGAACATGGCACGTATCACCGCCATCATCAGGGCTGCCGGCACGCTCTTGCCGCTGACGTCGCCTATGCAGAAGTACAGGCGGTCGTCGCGCAGAAAGTAGTCGTACAGGTCGCCTCCTACGTCGCGGGCAGGCACCAGCGAGGCATAGAGGTCTATGTCAGTACGTTCCGGGAATGCCGGAAACAGGTTTGGCAGCATGGCCATCTGAATGTTATGGGCTATCGACAGCTCGCTCTCCATAGCCGACTTCTGCGCCGTTGTCGTCTTCAGCTCGTCCATATACAGGCTGAGCGAGTGCTGCATGTTGCTGAAGGAGTCTCGTAACTTGTGTATCTCGTCGTCGTGGCGTATGTCGGGCAGCGGAGCGTTGAAGTTTCCTTTCGCCACCTCGTCGGCACTTTTGGCCAGGAAGTGTAGCGGACGTGTGGCCCGCCGGATGGTGATGCGGCAGATGACATACACCGCTGCCAGTCCCAGCAGCAGGATCATCAGCAGGTCGACGCTGAAATGGAGGAGTACCGCCATCAGCCGCTCTTCAGGCAGGACAACCACCAGCGACCAGTTAGTGTTCTCCAGTGGTGTATAGAAGATGGTGGCGTCTATCCCGTCGATGTTGACTTGTGCATCGCCTTTTATGCCTGCCTTCATGTCGCTGATCATGCGGGCGGCAATGGTGTCGCTCTGCTGGCTGACATCGTGGTAGAAGTTGCCGTGCAGGGTTCGCTGCTTGTCGGGATGAGAGATGTAGTAGCCGTTCCCGCTCACTATCATGGTGCGCAACCAGCGCCTGGGGTTACCCTCGTCTTTCTGACTCACCTTGATCGGGCCTTCCGTGTTGGCTTTCAAATCCTTCTTCTTCAGATAGTCATGAATCTTCTCCAGCAGAATGTCGCTGCCCAGAGTACCTACTTTCTGACCCCGCGTGTCGCGGATGGGCAGCGAGTAAGTACAAATCGGCATCTCGGTTCCGCAAGAGTCAAGGTAGGGCTCCGACCAGTAGCCGTTGTCGTTTTCAAAGCCCTTGATGTACCATTCCATGGCGAAGTAGTCATGCGCCTCCGAGCCTATCTGCTTGGCTACAATCTTCCCGCCTTGCTTGATGACGAAAGGCTCATACCAGCGCCCTTTCTCCGGATAGTAGTCTGCCACGAAGCCGGCGCCAAAGTCTAGTATCAGGCTGGGGTTCCGTTGCAGCATGTCCTGCAATTCCGTAACAACATTTTCGGGATTGTCAAGCTCGTATCCCAAATCGTCAACGCAGTTTCTGAGTGTTGCCTCTATGTCGCGCAGCCTCTTCTCTACCGATTCGTTCGTGATGTTTGCCACATTCCAGCAGTATCCCCTCACCATCATCTTCATGCCCGCAGAGGCCTGATAGACCACACCCACAATGACCAATGCCAATGCCATTGTCAGTGCGAGCACAATACGTCGTGTCAGTCGGCTGGAGAAGGAATGCATGTCGCTTTTGTCTTTATCGGTTGCAAATATATAATTTTTTTTTCAAACAGCCAAGTTTTTTGCCGCTAAATCGTTCCGAGCCACATGGCTACTATTGGGAAGTGTGTGATAGCTTCGGCATTATCCGCAAAATCTGAAAAGTGCACAGCAGGGTCGGTTCCGCTGTGCATTCTTGAGCTATGCCATGGCGAGGAAAAGCTCGAACGAAGTTCAAGGTTTTTTGAAAACGCAAAAGTGATGGGTGACGCTTGGGTGGGTAGAAAAGGAAGAAGATAGAGTAATCTGTTAATTATTATCTTTATTATTATCTATTATATATAATATATAATAATAAAATCTCTGCTTAAATGAAACTCAGAAACCTTTATGTGTAAGCGCCCAATTTCCACATCTG
>JAFPEE010000023.1 GCA_017389705.1 Prevotella sp. | reverse complement strand
CTGAGGTGGCCGGCACCCCGCTGTCGGAGATACGCAGGCTGGTGGACACGACAGAGGAGCCAGACTACGACCGTCTGCTGACACCGGCAGGACTGTGCGTTGATAAGGCCAACTGGATGATCCGGTGTGTGGAAAACCCGGATGCATCGCAACAGGCTTTCCAGAAAAGTATGGGACTTTAATTCGATATCGATATGAAAAGAGCAGCATTACTACTGGCAGGCGCTTTGGTGAGTCTGAGCCTGCAGGCACAGAACAAGAAGATCTATATCCCGGAGGACCTGCGGAAGATGGACCTGCAGGCCGACACCTCGCAGTGGAGCCTGAAGCGCTCGATCGAGACCGACGACCTGATCCTGATGTGGGAGCGTGGCTTCGGGCATGATACCAGCAATCCGCCCATGCTCGACGGCAAGCCCATGAGTTTCAACCTGGAGAACCTGAAGAACCGCGTGCAGGGGTTCTATAATTTCTTCCGCGACACACTCGCCTTCTCGCTGTCAGGATCGAAATGCGACCAGTATAAGATGATGGTGATGGTGATGTACTCGCTCGACGGCACGGCCTATGGCGGCACCTACGACAACTTCATCGGTGCGCTCTGGGTGGCTCCCAACCGCATACAGGACCAGAAGATGAACTGCATGGCCCACGAACTCGGTCATTCCTTCCAGCTCCAGATACCTGCCGACTCGGTGGGCGATGCCTGGGGCGGCAGCGGTTTCTTCGAGATGACCTCACAGTGGATGCTATGGCAGGTAAACCCCGACTGGCTGACGGATGAGAACTATCACTTCGAGGCCTTTAAGAAACTCACCCACAAGGCTTATCTCCATCTCGACAATATCTATCACTCGCCCTTCGTCATCCAGTGGTGGAGCGACCTGCATGGACGGAAGTCGATAGCGGAGTTGTACCGTCAGGGTAAGAAAGGCGAAGATCCTGTGATCACCTATAAGCGGATGTACGGGCTGAATCAGCAGCAGTTCTGCGACGAGATGTTCCGAGGCTATCAGCATTTGGTGAACTTCGACTTCAAGCATGCCAGGAAGGAAACCAGAAAATATGCCTGCACCTTCGATACAGAGGTGACGACGCAAAAGGATGGGCTGTTGCGTCCTAAGGACTATCCTGAGGAATATGGTTTCAACGCCATCAAGCTCGATGACAAGGTGGATTTGAATGCACGGAGCTTCAGTCTTCAGATCAATGGGAACCAACTGAGATATGGTTTCGTGGGCATCACCACAGAGGACGAGGAGATCTATGGTGATATCAATGCCACGAGCCTTACTGTTCCTGACGGCAAGACGCTGAAACACTTGTATCTCATCGTGATGGGAGCACCAGTATTGCACGATCAGATACCGATGCCTTCGGAAGAGAATCCTGAGCCCAAGGCAGAGCTGAAAGAGTTTCCTTATTCTTTTAAAGTATCGGCAGACAGACCTGACGCAGCCAAGTGGAATACCATTGGTGCTGGCAATCCCATTATCCCCGGCTATTTCGCCGACCCAACGATTCGTAAGTTCGGCGACACCTATTATCTCTATGCCACCACCGACGGTACTGGCAACGGCTATGGTCCAGCACAGGTTTGGGTGTCGAAAGACTTCCGCAACTGGAAGAATGTCGTGATGAACTGGCCCACTACCGAGGTGGTATGGGCTCCCGATGTGGTGCAGCAGACGGACAGCACCTTCCGTTACTACTATTGTGAGCCGTGCAACATCATTGTCGGAGAAGGCCTGTCACCCATCGGCCCGTGGCATAATATCCTGGGGAAAGAGGATGCCGTGATGGTGCCAGACCGATATGTGCATAATGTGATCACCCTCGACCCCCAGCTTTTCCGCGATGACGACGGACAGGAATATCTGTACTTCACCACATGGGGCATCTATAAGGGCTTCGGCTGCGGCGTGGCGAAGTTAAGTGAAAAGTTAAGAGTGAAGAGTGAAGAATTTGCTACCGCTCTTCCTTCTGCGCAGCCATCAATGGCAGCAGCCGATTCTTCACTCTTCACTCTTCACGCTTCAGTTGAAAGGGGCGATGCGAGGAACTGGAAAGAGGATGCGCCATTCCCGATAGCCGCCGATGAGTTCTTTTCGGAGAAGCGGCTGATCCCCAATACGGAACTGAAGGATGTCTTCGAGGCGCCGTTTGTGTTCAAGCGTGGAGATACGTATTACTTCACCTATTCGTCCGGTTCTTGTCACGACCATACCTATCGTGTGCAGTATGCCATCTCGAAGGCAGGACCGATGGGGCCTTACGAATATAAGGGCTGCATCCTGGAAACTAATGCCGACGGCACCATCCACGGGCCTGGACATCATAGCATCATCGAGGAAAACGGACACTACTACATCGTCTATCATCGTCATAACAATCCCCATTCTATTCACGGCTTCAACCGTCAGATCTGCATCGACGAGATGCGTTTCGATGCCGAGGGGAATATCCTCCCTGTCATCCCCACCCACGATGCAAATCATGTGGAATGTGGAAGGTGGAATGTGGAAGGAGAAAAGAATCTTGCTTTTGGTGCAATGGTTACAGCCAGTAGCTATTACGACGAATGGTTCAAGCCTGAGTATGTCGTGGATGACAACAACGGCACGCTCTGGAAAGCCCGTCATACCAACTGGGATCCACAGCAACACGACGAATGGCTCCAGATAGACCTCGGACAGACAAAGTCGTTCAATGAGGTATGGACGCAGTTCGAGTATCCCACCTTCTTCTATCAGTATAAGATAGAGACATCCGTAGATGGCAGGAAATGGACGATGTATGCCGACCGTACGGACAACACCATGCAAGGCTCGCCGATGATAGACCGCAAGAAGGTGAAAGCCCGTTATCTGCGCATCACCATCACTGACACACAGAAAAACGGTCACATGCCCGCCATCTGGAATGTGAAGGTGTGGCAAGACGCTCCGCTGTTGCCAGATACTGATGTGAAGTCGTACGACGGGTATCCTGGTATGCACAAGAAGGATGTGGAGTCGGAAGCCCGCAGCCAAAACGCCTGCATCACGCTTGATGCGAGTAAAATCGCCAACTTCAAAGCCAACAAACCTATACGTGTAGAGGTGAAGGAAGGCCGAAAGGCACTCTTCTTCGACGGTTCACAGTCGTTGGTCTCTCAGGAGACACTGCCAGAGGTCTATCGTTATAATTCCCCCTTCACCATCAGCGTGTGGGCACTGCAGACCAAGGCCGACTCTTTGTCAACACTGGTATCACTCAGCAGTTCCTGGGCAGAACTCGGCACTACTGAAATGCGCTTGGGAACGGACAAGATAACAGGTCTCGTCAACCATAACGGCTGGTTTGAGAGCAGTGCTGCCCCAGAAGTGGTCAAGGCATCAGAAGGTCATTGGCATCACTGGGTGGTGACATTCGACGGATGGAAGGAGCGTATCTATCGCGATGACGAATTGATATTGGAGAAGAACAACTTCCTGATGGTGCGTCCTGAGGGAAACATAGTGATCGGTGCCGACTCCAACGGCGAGAACTTCTTCAGGGGATATATCAGCGAACTGACCATCACCCCATACGCTTCTCAAGATATGATGACCCCGAAAAGATAAAAAACTGTTGATTCTTTTGGATATTTGCCGTTTTATTTGTACTTTTGCCACATGATGAGACGAATACTGCTTTTGTCACTATGCCTGTTTGGACTGCTGTCTATAAGTGCAAGGGATGACTACAGCCGCCGCAACATCACGATGAACGACGGACTGGCTGCCAACGCCGTGCGCAACATCGTTCAGGATAAGAATGGCTATATCTGGTTTGGTACTGATAACGGCCTCTGCCGATACGACGGCAGGAGGGTGCTGACGTTCCGCATTCCGGAATTGGGCATCAACCAATACATATCTGCCCTTCTGGCTTGTAATGAAGGCTTATATGTCGGTACGGAAAAAGGGGTGTTCTTTATTGATTTCAACCACCAGACATTCAATAAACTTCCGATGGACATCCATTCTACGGTCACATACCTGGCTACTGACAAGGAAGGTAATCTGTGGGTATCGACCATAGCACAGGGCGTCTGGCTGTATCATGTTAAGACAGGTCAGCTGAAGCAATATGACTTAAAGGCCGCAGGTAATGCAGTGGCTCAGGTGTTCGTGGACAACAGCAACCAGATATGGACCGTCACCAACTGGGGAGAGCCCGTGGTACAGAAGCTGAACCGTCTGCATGACCAGTTCGAACCTGTCAGCTTGAGTTTCAATGGCGTGGCGACCTCACTCCGTATGCTCCAGACTAAAGACGGACGGCTCTGGCTTGGCACCTGGGAGCACGGACTGCTGCTGATGCACAACGACGGGACACTGGAGCAGGTACTCAATCCGCAACAGACGAAAGTGGGATGGCATATCCACACCCTCTATGAATTGTCTGAGGAATACATCTGCATCGGTTGTGACGACGGTGTGGTACGTCTGAACCCAAAGACAGGTGAGTGGACAAAATTTGACGACCGTTTTGTGTATGCCATCACCAGCGACACGGAAGGCGGACTGTGGATAGGCACCTTCTATGGCGGCGTGAAATATCTCTCGCCAGTGGGCAGACGGTTCGACGGCTTCTCCATGGATGACGGGCTGGCGGGCAATGTGATCTCCCGCTTCTGTGAGGACAGGCACGGACGCATCTGGATAGCCAGTGATGACGGCGGTCTGATATGCTACTCGCCTACTGAGCGCCGTTTCGTCAGTTATCCCGATCAGGACCTGCTCTCAAAGTGTAACGTACATGCTCTTTGTCTCGACGATGAAGACAATCTCTGGATCGGCACATATACCAACGGCGTGATGGTACTCAACCCCGAAACAGGGCGTTTGCGCCAGTATATGCAGACCAGCGCCCCCAACAGCCTCGACAACTCCAGTTCGTATGCCATCTTCCTCGACTCTCACGGGCAGCTCTGGGTGGCCACGATGGAAGGACTCTGCCTGTACAACCGGGAGACAGACGATTTCACCCGCATCGGTAAGACCAATGCCATCACCATCGACATAGATGAGGACAAGGAGGGTAACCTCTGGCTCTCCACCCAGGGTGAAGGTCTCTGGCTGTATGAGCGGAAAACCCAAAAGCTCTGCCATGTCCAGACCTCTCTGCCCGACAAGCAGGTGAACTGCTGCCATATCGACCAAAAAGGCAACCTCTGGATAGGAACCTTCGCCGGCCTCTGCCTCTCCACCCTCCCATCTAATCTACTGACTCCTGACTCCCGACTCCTGACTCCTGAATTAAAAAAGATCCCCCTCGACACGCCGAGCCAGAACATTATGAGCATCATTGAGGACAACGGGGCGCTCTGGCTGTCCACCGAACGTGGCATCGTGAAATATATCCCCAATGAGGGCGTGCAGCGGTTTACCCTTCACGACGGACTTGTCAGTGAACAGTTCCAGCCTAACTCCGGCATCAAGACCAGTGACGGGCGCATCTTCTTCGGCGGCACCAGCGGCTTTAACATCTTCTACCCCTATCAGATCAAGGCCAACCATGTGATGCCACCAGTGTATATCACATCACTGAGCATCTTGAACCAGGAAGAACAAAGCGCCGAAGGTCTCCCTTTAGACCTGACGCTGACGAAAGAGATCACCATAGGCTACGGAGATTCCAAGATGGTCAGCCTGTCGTTTGCCTCGCTAAGCTACTGCTCTCCAGAGAAGATTGAGTATGCCTATATGTTGGAGGGCTTCGACCGCGACTGGAACTATGTGGACAACCAAAACCGTGCCACATACACCAACCTGCCGGCCGGCACCTATACGTTCCGTGTAAAGGCCACAAACAACGACGGTGTGTGGTCCACCAATGAGGCTACGCTCAAGATCGTCGTCCAGCCCCCCTTCTGGTGGAGCTGGTATGCCAAGATTTTCTATCTCCTGTTGTTGGGTAGTATCATCTGGCAATATGTGCATTTCCGTCTGCGTCGTGAAGAACAGCGTCACCAGCGTGAGATGCAGCGACTGAACGAAGAAAAGGAAAAGGAGGTGCGCGAGGCCCGCCTGAACTTCTTCACGATGATCGCCCATGAGATTCGCACGCCAGTGTCGCTCATCATCGGCCCCCTGGAAAAATTGAAAAATTTAAAAATTGAAAAATTAAAGGAAGCGCCTGAATTCTTCACTCTTCACTCTTCACTTTTCACTTCCATTGAGGTGATTGACCGTAATGCACACCGTCCGCTGGAACTCGTCAATCAGTTGCTCGACTTCCGTAAAGTGGAGCAGCTGATGCTGGTGATGCACTTCGCCCCACAGAACATCCATGAACTGATACGCTCCGTGAGTGAACGCTTTGCACCCACATTTGAGCAGGGCGGCAAGCAGTTCACTGTCACCTACCCTGACGAACGGTTCACCGCCATCATCGACAAGGAGGCTGTCATCAAGGTGATCAGTAACCTGTTGACCAATGCCAATAAATATACCAAGGACGATGTGCGGCTGAGTTGTATCGTGGAGCCTGACGGCGAGCACTTCCGCATTGAGGTGAGCGACAACGGCATCGGCATTAAGGCAGAAGACCAGCATCGCATCTTTGAACCATTCTTCCAGGCTGAGGGCAACAAGCCCGGCACTGGCATCGGCCTCAATATCGTCAAGAACATCGTGGATCAGCACCACGGTGAGATATCCGTCGTTTCCGAGGTAGGCAAAGGCTCGACGTTTACGGTCGTGCTGCCGGTGAATCAGGAAGAGATAGGAGTCAGGAGTCAGGAGACAGGAGTAAAGTAGAAATGTAATGAGTAAGTATGATTTCGATGAACTGGTAGAGCGCAGGGGGACAGGTTGCGTCAAGTGGGATGAAAGTCCAGAGGATGATGTGATTCCCCTCTGGGTGGCGGACATGGACT
>JAFPEE010000225.1 GCA_017389705.1 Prevotella sp. | reverse complement strand
CACAAACCTTCTGCCGAGCAATCATCTTAACACTGCAGCGCTCGTGAGTCTTTGTATTCTCAAGGATATATACGCAACCAAGGCCTTCTTCTGCTCCAAAGTCCTCGCCTACGATGGTGACAAGATAGTCAAAGCCCTTCTTGTCCTTCAAGTTCTGCATCTCCTGTGCAAACTTGTCAAAATCGAATGAAAGGAAATTTAACTTCATGCCTTCTCCTCCTCTACTTTAGCTGTTGGCTCTTGGCTGTTAGCCTTTAGCTCTTCTGTAAACTCTTTAGGAACATCGGTCACCACAATCGGCTCTCTGCGATGGTCGTTGTGCTTTGAGCGGAATGTCAACTCCTCGTTAGATACACCCAGCTCACGCTCCTCAGCGGTCTGTTTGTGGTTTGCACCTCCAAAGAATTTCTCAATCTTCACCTTACGCTGAAGCTGCATCATGCCATACATGATAGCCTCTGGACGTGGAGGACAACCAGGAATAAACACGTCAACAGGCACGATTTCCTCAATACCCTTAACTACATGATAGCTTGATTTAAAGGGACCACCACTGATAGCACAACCACCTACGGCAATCACGTACTTCGGCTCAGCCATCTCGTCGTATAGGCGTTTCAAGGCTGGAGCCATTTTGTGTGTAATCGTGCCGGCGCACATAATTAGGTCGGCCTGTCGTGGAGAGTTACGAGTAACCTCGAAACCAAAACGGGCAAAATCGTAACGGGCACATCCGCATGCCATGAACTCGATACCACAACAAGAGGTGGCAAAGGTCAGTGACCATAAAGAGTTAGAGCGTCCCCAGTTAATCAACTGATCGAGCGAGCCCGTAATCACATTGACGCCACCCTCATGGAGCTCGTCAATGATTTTCTCTAACGACGGATTGTCATTCCATTCGTCGTAGGGAATACTCTTGATGTGAGGCTTTCTTACTTCCATTCCAAATCTCCTTTCCGCCAGGCATATGCCAAGCCTAAAACAAGAACTACCAGGAAGAAGCCGATACTCAACAAAGCCATCGCGCCGAACTCCTTCACAACCACTGCCCACGGGTACAGGAAAACCGTCTCCACGTCGAACATCAAAAACAAGATGGCAAAGAGATAGAATCCCACAGATACGGGCAACCAAGAACTGCCTCGTGTAGGTATACCACTCTCGTACGGCTCGCCTTTCACCTTTGCATAGGACCGCGGTCCTATAAGCTTAGCTACGACATAAGCCGCCACCACCAATGTTAGTGCCGTCACTATGACGGTAATTAACAAAGTAAAGTTCATAAAAGTGTTTAAAATATTATATTGAATTCAATTTGTGTGCAAAGGTACTAAAAAAAACGCAGAAAAAAGGCATAAATATGAAAAAAGATAAAAAGAAAAATAAAAGCCGTTGCCTTAAAAGACAACGGCCTGTATCATTTAGCCTTGGGAAACGCTTCTTCAGATAACTCCTTGAAGAAGTCGTACTCCAATATAACACTGATTCTCATCAGCAAGCGCACATCTAAACTTTTCCTCTTGAAAATGTTGTAGACGTTGGTGCGCTCACAGGGAATCTGTGTTGCCAACCATGCAGCTGACTTTCCCTGCTTTCTTAAAATCTCTTCGATGTGCTTACCTATGTTCATACCTTCAGCCTTTAATTTAGTTCCTTAAATTCTTCTTATCTCGGCTGCAAAGGTACGGAATAAATCTCAATATATCAGCACTTTATTGTGGAAATGTTTTCTAAATGATCATTTAAATTGCAAAGCTTGTCCAATGCATGCATTGGGCTGTTGAACATGTAACAACGAACAGACTGTAGGAGCAATATCAGTGATGTGTACTTCTATTGAACAAGCCCCCTGTGGAACATGCCAGCCATAGAACAACATGGGAATATGTGCATCGTAGGGATTCCACTCCCCATGTGTAGTGCCAGCCAGAGACGACCACGAACCCACCTCATAGTATCCAGGTTCCAACACAATAATGATATCGCCCGACCTGCAAGAGTTGTACCCCATTAGGATACGGCTGCGCAGGATTTCAGGAATAGGCGCATAGGCAGCTTTCTCGTAATCAACAACAAAAGAAACATGGGGACTCTTACGCAGGAACTCAATAGCCACATCCTTTACACGCTGCAAATCGAGTCCTTGCTGAGCAATACCTTCATGGTCCAAAAAGAAGCGATAATCCAGAATGCCCTGTATCACAGCTTGCTGGTTTCCAAGTTTCGAGGCTATATATTGCTCAAGGGATGCCTTTACTTCCTCCGAATGCCAAGGACCAGCATTCATGCCATGACTTTGCTTAAACTTCTCATTATGTGCTGCTCCATGATCTGCCGTTAAGAAAACCAGATAGTTACTCTCTCCAACATATTCATCCAATGTCTTAAACAGCCTTGTCAGGTCCTTATCCAGTTCCAAATAGGCTTCGTCAATACGCTCGCCCCGTGTCCCCCATTTATGCCCAATGACATCTGTCTGAGAAAAACTAACACACAGCATATCAACCACATTATCTTGTCCCAACTGCTCACCCTTAAGCGCTGCAATGGCCATATCTACTGTAATATGCCCCGTCTCTACAGAGAGTCCTATGTCTTTCCCCAAACGCTTGAACTCCTTGTTGTCTTTCAATTTCTTATTATACTCCTCCACCCATTGGGGAAGTTTCTTCATATAATAGGTGCTTGTGATAAACTGACGGTTCTTTTTGTCCAGCCAATAGGCAGCATTGGCAGAATGGCCTGCAGGAAGGATTGCTGCACGATCTTTATATGAAACACCTATCACTTTCGAACGAAAACCTGTATGCAGACGTAGCTGATCGCCAATAGTGGTAGCCAGCAGATTCTTAGGCGACATCTGTCCATCTTTCATATTGTCCGACCCTACAGGCATCACCGTAGTATCTGTACAGCAATACGTCTCATGACCATCAATAAAGAAGGTATTACCACTGATACCATGAAAAGCCGGTGTCGAACCTGTATAAGCACTTGTATGACCGATGGCAGTCACAGTTGGTACATAGTCTATTAAGCAGTTATTGAACGAATAGCCTTTGTCCAGCATTCTGCGGAAACCACCCTCACCAAACTTATCGTAATAGAGCGACAAGTAGTCCCAGCGCATCTGATCAACTACAATACCTACTACAAGTTTAGGACGATCACTAAGTTGAGCCTGTGCCAGCATTTGAACCGTAGAACAAACCACCAAAACCAAGAATACTGCTATTTTCTTCATCTTCAAACTAATAACTAATTGACTGCAAAGATAGCCATTTTCCCCCATTCCACCAAATATTCTCCACAAAATCCATCACATAGACACATCTTACTATATATTAGGTACGCGAGCTTCTCTATAAAGGAAAATGAAGCATTGTTGCCTTAATTAAAGAAAAAAATTGTACCTTTGCAGCCGCATGATTAAGTTTTTAGACCTAAAAGGCGTTACTAAGCTGTACGCTAAAGAAATACAGAAGGCTGCCGACGACGTTATCAGCTCGGGGTGGTATTTACAAGGAAATGCCAATGCTACCTTTGAGCAGCACTATGCAGAATACATCGGTACAAAGCATTGTGTAGGGGTTGCCAATGGATTAGATGCCCTTATTTGGATATACCGTGCCTATATAGAAATGGGACTGATGCAAGAAGGCGATGAAGTCATAGTACCAGCCAACACCTATATTGCCTCCATTTTAGCGATTACCGAGAATGGACTGAAGCCTGTATTGGTAGAGCCTAATATCGAGACATTGGAGATAGACGACCAGCTTATAGAACAGGCCATTACACCTCGCACCCGCTCAATCCTCATTGTTCATCTTTACGGTCGATGTGCATATACTGAGCGCATTGGTGAACTATGCAAAAAGCACCATCTGAAGTTGGTGGAAGATAATGCTCAGGCCCATGGATGTCGTTATGGTGAGATACGAACTGGTTCGTTAGGCGATGCAGCAGGCCATAGTTTCTATCCAGGCAAAAATCTGGGAGCCTTGGGCGACGGCGGGGCCGTAACAACTAACGACCCTGCACTGGCAGACTGCATCAGAGCATTGGCCAACTATGGTTCGGAACGCAAGTATGTTTTTAAGTATAAAGGCCGTAACAGTCGTTTGGATGAGATTCAGGCAGCCATCCTCGACGTCAAGCTACGCCATCTTGACAACGACAATCATCACCGTCAACAGATAGCACACTACTATTATAAGCACATTAGCAATCCGCTCATCCAACTACCGATACTATTTGACGATGCTCAAAACGTCTACCACATCTTCCCCATTCTCTGCTCAGAGCGAGACCGTTTGCAGCAATATCTGACAGAGCAAGGCATCCAAACGCTCATACACTACCCTATTCCACCCCATCAACAGGAATGCTATAGAGAGTGGAACACTATGAGTCGGCCAATCACTGAACGGATACACCAGCAGGAACTTAGTCTGCCTATCAGTCCTGTACTGACAGACCGAGAGGCTGCAGCAGTTGTCGAAGCGTTAAATAGCTTCCAGTAATGAATAGAAAATAATGTGCAAAAATCGTGCAATATTCCACCTGTTTAGTAGTTATGTAATATATAACGACTATTGCGTATGATAATATATTTACTCGGAGCATTTATATTAAGTACACTTTGTGGGTTTGTCTTCACCCCTCTTATACTCGACTTCTGCAAGCGTAAGAAGCTCTACGACATTCCCAACGAACGAAAAGTTCACAAGAACGCCACCCCACGATTGGGAGGCATTTCCTTCTTTCCCAGCATGCTCACTGCCTTTGTTGTCATACTGCTATTTACCCCTGCTTTAGGCCAGCAGACCCTTCCCGTCAACGTATGGAGTGTGATGTTCCTGTTAGGACTACTACTCATCTATGGCGTTGGCATTATAGACGACCTGGTAGGACTGAATGCCACTACAAAGTTCTTCGTACAAATCATCACTGCCTCGCTGTTTCCTATGGCTGGTCTATATATCAACAACCTCTATGGCCTGTTGGGAATCTACGAGATACCTTTGTATATCGGATGCCCGCTGACCATCTTCATTCTGGTTTTCATTGACAATGCCATCAATCTTATTGACGGTATTGATGGGCTTGCAGCGGGATTGTCGTTATTGGCGCTAGCAGGTTTTCTGGTGTATTTCATTTATCACGACGTATTTGTCAACACTTACAATATCCTCGTTGCAGGCATGATGGGAGCACTGATTGCCTTCAGTTACTTCAACCTATACGGCAAAGCAGAACGCAACACCAAGATATTCATGGGCGACTCTGGCAGTCTCTCGTTAGGTTTTATCCTCGGCTTTCTTGCGGTCAAGTGTACCATGAACAATACATCCATCTGGCCTGCACGTCCTGATGCCTTAATTGTTCCACTGACACTACTCTTTGTTCCGACAGCTGACGTGGTACGTGTTACTCTGCACAGGCTCTATCATCACAAGCCACTCTTTCTGGCAGACAAGAACCACATTCACCATAAACTGATGAGAGCAGGGCTCACCCAGCATCAGACACTGATAACCATTCTCCTGCTGGCTACTGGCTATATCGTACTGAATAGCGTGTTCTATCATGTACTGCCAATCACGTTTATTGTCATCATTGACATTGTGCTTTACTGCCTTTTCAATGTTTGTATTAACCAAAAGACGAAAGCCCTGGCATGAAAAGAGTCATTGACCTTGTCATATCCGCATGCTGTCTGGTAGTATTCTCGCCTTTGCTGCTGGTATGCTATTTAGCCATCAAACTTGGAGGTGGACCTGCCATCTATAAACAGGAACGCATCGGCAAGGGAGGAAAGCCCTTTTTCATCTATAAGTTTCGCAGCATGGTAGTAGACGCAGAGAAGGAAGGCGAGGAACTGCTTCAACAAAATGATGACCCACGATTAACCAGAATTGGACGTTTTCTGCGCAATCACCACTTGGACGAGCTACCACAATTGTGGAATGTGTTCAAGGGAGACATGGCCTTCGTAGGACCACGCCCTGAACGAAAATATTATATTGATCAGATTATGCAGCGTGACCCCCGCTACCAGCGGCTCTACGTCCTCCGCCCTGGCGTCACCAGCTATGCCACCCTAAAGAATGGCTATACTGACACTATCGACAAAATGCTGGTCCGCTTAGAAATGGACCTCTACTATCTCGAACACCAATCATTATGGACAGATATGAAAATTCTATTAAAGACGTTTACTAATATTGTTTCTGGGCGCATCTTCGTTGTGGCGTGGTGTCTCCTATGCCCTGCACTGTCTAATGCCCAGGACACATTAAGCACCCGCATCAGCTACGATTTAACCTCAGAGGCTGCTGTAGGAACAGGCGACTATACAGCATTCCAACTAGTTTCCAATCGCCACCATGTGCTGGGCACTCGCTCCAATACAGCTTATCTGCGTGGAGCTATCACCGTAGAGCATCCTTTCACCAACAATCTGAAATTGTCTGGCACCGTCGATGCTATCGGCTCACTGCATGCTGACCACAAGGCCTATCTACAACAGTGTTTCGTAAACCTGTCGTACAAGGCATTTTATATCGAGGCAGGCACTCGTGAAGACAATCTAATTGTTCGCGATAACCAGCTCTCATGTGGTTCGTTCGTCAAAGGCACCAATGCCAAGCCCATCCCACAGGTACGTATAGGCACCAATGGTTTCTGGAACGTGCCACTCACCAAGGAATGGATACAAATAAACTTCGACTTCGGCTATGGTAAGTTTCTCGATGATGGATATCGGGAAGATATCTTTTTCAAGACCAAAGACGTAAACTCCTTCTACATCACCAACGCTTACTATCACCAGAAGCACCTCTACATTCGCAGCAATCCCACAAAGCCCATCTTCGTCATGGTGGGTATAGAGCATGCCGTACAGTTTGCTGGCAAAAATCATCAATATGTTGGAGGTACACTGATTACCAAGGTGAAGCCCTCTAACCTGAAGGCATTCTGGAATGTCATACTGCCCCTAGGCGACAGCAACTATTACGCGGACAACGCTTTTGAAGACTGGGTCTACGGTAACCATACAGGTGTTATGACCTATCAAATAGGCTGGAATATCAACCAACATCACCAACTGCAGGCCTACCTTGACAATCCATTCGAAGACGGTTCAGGAGTACGCAAAGGTAACGGTTGGGATGGACTGTGGGGACTGCAATACAGCAATCGCTCACCAGACAGACAGTATGTACGTGGGGCTGTCTTCGAGTATTTCCAATCCACAAACCAGTCAGGTCCCATCCACTGGGACAGTGGTGACTATCCAGAGCCTGTTCGCAGTCAGGTTACTGACTTCGTCACTGGCGATGACAACTATTACAATCATTATTTCTATGGTGGCTATGCCTACTATGGTATGACAATGGGTAATCCGCTCATCACTTCACCTATTTATAATAAGGATGGCAACATGGCATTCCTCGATAACCGCATCAAAGCGTGGCACCTTGGTGTGAATGGTGAATTGACAGACCATCTGTCATACCTCATCAAAGGTTCTTACCGCGAGGGTTGGGGTACCTACTCCAAGCCCCTGCCTGCCAAACACTACTCCTTCGACGCCATCATTCAGGGCATTTACCAAAAGGGCCCTTGGCAGTTTGGTGCTGCTTATGCCTTCGACAAAGGCAATATTTACGGTGATTGCAACACGTTCAACATTAAAATCGGTTATCATGGCAAAATACTTTAAACTTTTGATTATGGGCTGCTGCCTGATAGTTGTTAGCGTATTCTCTTCCTGCCAGGAAGGTGGAGAGGCAGGCGACTTTTGGGGACAATGGCGTCTGGATGGCTCCGATACCAAATACATTAATTTCTCGGGCCACCTCACCCTCTTCCGTAGCATCAATGAAGGTGAGGTTTTCGGCAAGTTCCAGCATACGGGTGACAGTCTCTTCATCCAGTGCTACTCCATTTGGGGTGCACCCTCAGACACCACTCTGGTGGAAAACACGTTCGGTTTCAAACCCTTCACCAATATACGCCTCAAGATAGAAACCTTCACGTCAGACCGCTTGGTACTCAGCAAAGGCCAGCAGACATGGAGCTTCTATAAGTATTGACAGCAGAAGCTAAGAAGAGTAAGAATTCAGAATAGGGATTTCCCCCATGCAGTTTAGGGGAAATCCTTTTCTTTTGCATCACATTCTTCGTAATTTTGCAACGTGAAAACAAAGATATTGAATGTCGAACAATTAAAATACGTACAACTATGAAGAAGATGATGATAGCCCTGGTAGCAATGTTGCTGGTAGCAACAACGGGCAAGGCAATGAGCTACGAGCAGGCACGCAACGAGGCCCTGTTCCTCACCGACAAGATGGCCTACGAGCTGAACCTCACAGACGAGCAGTACGAGGCAGCCTACGAAATCAACCTGGATTACCTCATGGGAGTCACCAGCTACGACGACGTCTATGCCACCTATTGGGAGCGTCGCAACCTGGATATGAGCTACATTCTGCTCGATTGGCAGTGGGAAGCCTTTTGTGCAGCCAGCTACTTCTACCGTCCGCTCTATTGGGACGGAGGCTACTGGCACTTCGGAATCTACGCCCGCTATCCACACCGCGACTACTTCTACTTCGGACGCCCAGTTTTCTATGCCAGCTATCGTGGTGGACACGCCTGGCACCGTGTAGGAGGACACGGCTGGTACTACAGTCGTCGCACAAATTTCCACCCCGCAGGCCGTTCACACTTCGGTATGCTAGACCGCTGGAATCGTGGCGACTTCCGTAACGCACACCATCATAGTGGCTCACGCCATAGCATCTACGGAGGTAACCGCATCAGCTCCACACGCACCACCGTCCATAACGGTCGAGCCCTGGGTAACCACAGATCTACCTACGAGAGTGGTCGCTCCTTCGGCAGCAGCCGCAACAACAATAGCAGTTACACAGGCCGTAGCCATAGCAGCACCTACAATCATGGCAACAGCAGCTACTCAGGTAGCAGTCACAGCAGCGGTTCCTTCTCCGGACGCAGCCATAGCAGTGGCTCCTTCAGTGGCAGACCCTCACACAGTAGCGGATCATTCAGCGGCAATCGCAGCAGCAACTACTCTGGTCATAGCCACAGCAGTGGTTCCTTTGGAGGTAGCTCATCACGCAGCAGCGGTTCCTTTAGCAGTCACAGCAGCGGAGGAAGCCACAGCAGCGGAGGACACAGCAGCAGTGGTGGTCGTTCCTTCGGTGGTCGCCGATAAAAGCAAGAATAATTTCTCTGATTTGTTCAATCGTAATGCGAAGGTCCTTCAATCGTAATGTGAAGGGCCTTCACTCGTAATACGATTTAGGGTTAGGTAGGTATCTCCGATGAGTGATATTATTCGGCTGAAGCGGTAGTGTCAGAGGTAGTGAGGGTTGCTGTACAGTCGATGCCGATGGCGTCAGGGGTTATGGTCAGAACGCGGACTTCAGCATTCAGCATACGCTGGACTTCACGCATGGTACAATGGGCGTAGACGGCAAGAATGGCTTTATTAATGATTCCGTGACCTACGGCTAGGACCTGTTGGCCTGGGTGGTTGGCTGCTATATATATAAGAAAGGAACGTGCGCGAGCCAAGAGGGCCTCCTCGGTTTCTATATCGTCTGGCCACACCTCACCTTTTAGGTCGGGAATGAAACGGCCTGTAAACGAGCCCCAGTCGCGTTCTCGAAGCAACGGAGTTGTTTGTACATGCAGGTGGTGGGGAGCAGCAATAATCTCGGCTGTCTGTACAGCACGGTGCAGGTCACTGGCCAAAACAGCATTCAATGGCTGGCTTGAAAGCCTCCGTGCTACCTGCTGAGCCTGTTCCCTACCCCGCTGGTTCAACTTACCTTGTGTCTGTCCTTGCATGATTTGATGTGCATTGTCTACAGTCTCGCCATGACGTACTAGAAAAATTGTTGTCTCCATGTGTGCAAAGTTACATGATTTTTTCGTAACTTTGCAGCAAAATAAAATAAAAGAACGATGAAAATTTTCCAAAGCTCTGTTTTCCGTGCTTTATGCGCTATAGTGATTGGTGTGCTACTGATTAAGTTTCCTGACGACGGTGTCACGTGGCTGACAATGGCCATTGGCGGGCTATTCCTTTTGTCCGGAGTCATTGCGCTGATAGCCTACTGGCAGGCTAAGCGCCACGCTGGGGAGTATACCATTACAGATCGTGAAGGACGAATCATCAGTGGTAGCCAACCTACCTTCCCCATTGTGGGAGCAGGAAGTGTGATACTGGGTCTTGTGCTGACTTTGTCGCCCCACGCTTTCATCAACGGACTAATGTATATGCTGGCAGCTGTGCTCATACTGGGTGGTATCACTCAGCTGATGAGTTTGGTGGCCGCGCGCCGTTTGGGTAGCGTACCCTTCGGTTACTGGATCTGTCCGTCGCTCATCTTGTTGACGGGACTCTTCGTTATGCTGAAGCCTATGGAGTCTGCTGAAATGCCTTTGATGATACTGGGGTGGTGCTCTATTTTATACGGTTTAATAGAACTTATCAACGCATTGAAGATTCACAGCATCCGTAAGGCGGCTGACCGTCAGTTCGAAGAGGTGGAGAATTCGTATGAGGAAATCAGCTCTGAGACTCTCCATGATCAACCTTCATCAGAAGAAGACCTACCACAATCCATATAATTTCGCGGACTCGGCAGATAATACTGACAAAGATACCCAGCGCTGCAGACAGGCCAAGGGCTGCAATGGAGAGCACAAAACCGCCCTCCTGGACACCTAACTGCATAGGCAGGAACCCTATTAGATTGGCAAACAACGTGGTAAAGGCCACAATTAGAATACTGTGCAAATAGGTAATAGCAATACCTGAAAAGCCTCCGCCATTGTCAATGCCAAAGAGCAACAGCATAAACAACACTTCAGAGCTCTGAACGACACGAGAGAAAAATTCCAGAAAGAGACTACTGTAGAACGCCTTCTTATCCTGACCATAGAGGGAGGCAATCTGCGTATCAATATTGTGCATCGCCTCTGCGTGACGTTCTGAGAAACGAGTGCTCCAACCCTTTAGGCCCGGAATCTTGCCTATCCAACGTATTGTCTTGACAACCAGTCCTTTGCGGTAGCCTCTGGAAAACAGGTAAAAGGCTACAAGACAGAAGACAATGATAATGCTCAGAATAGTGCCAATAGCCGTTGTGAGAGGCATATCGCCAACAGCCACCAATGCCAAGTAGATAAAGATGGAGACAAACCAGAAGATGAAGTGTCCAAAGAAATGCATCATAGCATATAGAATGACGCTAGATGTAGCATGCTGTTTATCAATATATTTCGACAACTCCATGATACGATAAGGTTCACCACCCAAGCCTCCGACGGGAGTAGCATAGTTGAGAGCATAGCCCGTAATGGTCAAGCGGTAAATCGTCTTGAAGCTGACAGGCAGCGTCTTTGAACCTACATTTCCCTTGATGATGCACCACCACGCCCACGCATTAATGCCATAAACCAAGAACCACACGCCAACAATAGGAATAAGCCAGTAACCAGCATGACAAAGGTGCTGCCAAAGCTCTATGAAGCTGACGTCGAACGTGAACAGCATTACCACCACAGCAGCTACACCGATGAAGAAGAAGAGATTGTTGAGACGTTGCTTAGTCCAGTTCATTGCAGTTTGCTTTTAGCTGTTATCAGTTAGCGATTAAAGATTAGAGGCTATGCGACGGCAGAAAGCCTCGTGGCGGTGGTTTACGTACCAGGCCAGCAGTCCCATGGCAAATATCTCGAACAGGAAGTTGCAGGCAGGAATGTCGAGCAGGCAAAAAAGGAACAGCCAGAAAGAGCGGAAGTTGAAGGTAAGCAGACCATTCAACGTAATGACTGGACGCGACTGACGCAGGAAGTCCTGACGTACCGCATCAGGAATATTGTCCATATTACCGAACTTCTCACGCAGATTGGCCAAAAGATTTTGAAACTGAGGCGTTACGGCCTCTTGTTTCTTGGTGTAGTCAATATACGACTTCTGAAAATAGCGTTCCACCTTTGGTGTCGAGCTATCCATCTGGTCATAGATTTCCTGCTGGCGCTTTGAGTTATCGAGTTCAGAACCCTTCTCGCCCTTCAAGAAAAACAGGTGTACCTGGATATAATAATCGGCCAAACGCTGCTGTCCAGCAATACCCATGACGCCAGAAATAACGCCCAGCACGTAGACCACAGCAGTGGCAATGAGGACGTTCTCCTGCGTATTGGCAATGCCCAGCCACGAGAACTCAATGTCGTGGTGCAAATAGAAACGGTAGACCAGTCCATGATAGATCGGAATGAACCAGGTAAAACCTGCCACACCATCAAGGATACGTCCCAGGCGACTTTTCTTACCTGTCATTCGAGCCAGCTGACCGTCCGTGCAGTCGAAGATGTCAGCTACCATCAGCAGGAAAATAGCAATAAGGTTCATACCAAGTCCCCACCAACCAGAGTAATAGAAGCTGCCACAGGCAAAGAATATGGCGCTGGCAGCACCGATTATCATTGACCAGATGGTAACGGTATTGGGATGCACATCGAACCTGGCAAAGGCTAATGCACAATAGTAGCAGAAAGGACGAATCACATGAAGGTCCAGCCAGTCTTCAGTCTCAGAGGACTTCAGTGATGCTTTAAAATTTTTATCCATGATGAACGTCTATTACAATAGTTCTTTGGGCATGAGCTGCTGAGCACGCTCAAAATCCTCTGGGGTGTCAAGCTCATAGGAAAAATAGTCGGTTGTATCGACCACCTTGAAGGTATATCCCTGAGGAATCAGACGTTCAAAAGCCCGCTCGTAGAATACGTCAACGAGGCCCTCACACTCTATCATCTGCTTCAGCTCGTGGTAAATTGCCTCGCTATAGTCGGCCGTCATCTTCTCAATGCCTACAGACTCGCCAATGGCATCCTGAATGCCGCACACCTTGCTAATCTCCGTAATACGCCCCTCACCGTCGACAATAACCTTGATTTCCTCCTCGCCACACTCATGACGGTTAAGAGCCAAGGCTGACTCCGACTCTTGGGAAATACGTACAACAGCAGCTGGATCGCAGAGAATGTCGCTGTCCATCAACAGGAACTCCTTGCCACGCACAACCTCCATAGACATCCACAAAGAAAAGATGTTGTTGTTATGCTCGTAATCGGCATTGTGAAGAAATGTGAAATGAGGTTTCTGGCTGTCAGCTGCCAGCTTTTGACAATAATCGTTCAGGAAGTTACGGATTTGGTCAGCGCAATAACCCGTCACCACCACAAACTCGCTGATACCTGCTTGTTGCATTGCACAGACAGTGCGTTCCAACAATGTACGACTGCCTACTTCAAGCAGACATTTGGGCTTGTTATCTGTCAGCGGACGCAGGCGCTTGGCCATACCCGCAGCTAAGATGACTCCTATCATTGCGGTAACAAAATATTCTATTATTACTTTTTACCTATTACCTTGAGAATGGTGTCAACTACGGTTTGCGTCTGTTCCTTACGACCTAGCGTGATACGCAGGCACGACTCCAAACCCTTGTCGCCCATGAACTTAATCTTATAGTCCTGAATCTTCAGAGCCTCCATCAGCTGTTCCTTAATCTCTACAGGATACTTGATAAGAATGAAGTTAGCCACCGACTTATACACCTTGAATCCAGGCAGCGAACCCAGCTCCTTCTTATACAGCTGGCGTCCCCACTCCATATCGTCGGCTACATGTCGATAATGTTCGTCGCTATCGAGAGCAGCCAAGGCCACGGCCTCTGAGAAGCGATTGTAGCCCAAATACTTGTTGACGTAGCTCAGGAACTGGTCGTGACCAGCACCAATGAAACCAAATCCACAACGCAGGCCAGGCAGGCCATAGAACTTAGACAAGGTACGCGAGATAATCAGGTTGTTATATTTGTTCACTAGCGGAGCAATATAGTCCGTATCAGTAGTAATAAAGCTGGCGTAGGCCTCGTCAATAAGCACCATTGTGTCAGCAGGAATATGCTCCATGATACGACCTATCTCTTCGCTTGTCAGGCAGTTTCCCGTAGGGTTGTTGGGTGAGGCCAGCAGTAGCATACGGGGATGAATACGGTTGGTGTACTCAATGACTTCGTCAACGTCGTAGGCAAAGGTATCCTCCAGCTCGTGCAGAGGGTACATCTCAAAGGTGCCGCCACACTCAGAGGCAACACGATTGTAGTACCACCAAGAGAACTCTGGAATAAGAATTTTCTTGTTGTCACCTAGCATGAGGAAATAGTGGATAGCGTTCTTCAGCATATCCTCACCACCATAGGTCAACAGTACTTGCTCTTCTGGAACATGGTAGATTTCACTCAGGCGAACACTGATGACACTCTTCTTGCCCTGATCGTAGATACGAGTGTAGAAACAGAGGTCTTTGGGATTAAAATTCTTTATGGCGTCTATCACCTTTGGACTTGGTTCGAAATTAAACTCGTTACGGTCGAGATAATTCATCTGTTTTTCCATTTCTTAGTTGCTATTTTTACAAATTTGGGTGCAAAGGTACTAATTTTTATTTATAATAAAAAGAAAACCCGCTCAATTTTGGCGGGTTATAGGAGTTTTAGGATGAAAATGAAGAAATATCACACATTTGTTACAATTCCTTCAATATAAGTTTTCAGAATATGAATACCAGTCTTGTTCTCGTGGCCCCATGGAATAATCAGATCGGCAAACTTCTTGGTGGGCTCGATAAACTGTTCATGCATAGGCTTTAGTACCTTTTCATAACGGTCTAAAACCATCTCCACCGTACGTCCACGCTCCACCACGTCACGACGAATGTTGCGAATAAGCCGTGTATCAGCATCTGTCTCTACGAAAATCTTGAGGTCCATCATATCGCGTAACTTCCTGTAATGCAACGTCATGATACCTTCAAGAATAATGACAGGTTTAGGCTCTACATGGACGGTCTCAGGCAGACGGTTAGAAACAAGATACGAATAGGTAGGTTGTTCGATAGCCTGACCGTTTTTTAGCTGTTTGATATGTTCCGTCAGCAATTTCCAGTCAAAAGCGTCAGGATGGTCGAAGTTGATGGCTTTGCGTTCCTCATCCGTCAGCCCCGTCGTATCATTGTAGTATGAGTCCAACGGAACTATGGCTGCACAATGGGCGGGCAACACCTCGGTAATTTGTTTGACGACGGTGGTCTTTCCTGAACCCGTCCCGCCTGCTATTCCAATAATCGTCATCTCGATTTATACTTTTATTTTACTTTACAATTTCATCAAACATAAGCTGATAATACGCAGCCTTTCGTTCCACCTTCATCGGATAAGCCCTTGACGAGCTAGGCATCCGGTAGAGCCGAAGCACCCGTGAGCCAAACGAGAACTCCGTGAAAGAGCCTACCTTAGGCGCCTTGACAGCAAAATGCTCACAAAACACGCTAGTAGCCTTCTCGCCTGTCGTAACGATGGCCTTGCAATGAGGAATTCTCTCTAGCAACGCTTCCATATCCGTTGATTCCACCACCTCCAGATCCTTGTCGGCAGCCGTTCCTTGGGTACGCACCACAGCGGTTGCCGTATCATAAATGCCTATACCACGTTCCTTGAGCAAAAACTCTATATCTTTCAACCTGAAGGTCTTATGTTCCTCATCAACGAAATACATCTTGTCATCAAAGAAACAAAGTCCAAAAATCCTCCACATGTCGTTGGTGTAGTTCGGATAGAAGAAATCCATTGACCAGCGTTTTCTGGATGGCGGAAACGAACCCAGCATCAGTAACAGTGTACCCTCTGGCAGGAAAGGCTGTAAAGGATGGCGTTCTACCTCCATAGCGCTATTTCTTCTCCTTCATCAGATAAATAATGGTGGGCAGGTGGTCGCTATAGCCATCGAGCCACTCACCTCCAGCGTGAGTACGTTTAATGGCCCCTTTATATTGACCTTCCGTCTGGAACAGGTAGTCGCGACGGAATATTTGATGTTTTTTGAATTTCAGCGTATTATAGTCATTGCCGCCTTCTTTTGGCAACAGGTTCTGGCTGACCACAATCTGATCAAACAGATTCCACGCATTCTTGTAAGTCAAGGTGCCTGTTCCGCTGTCATGCAACTTCCACCAAGGATTGTACAACCCGCCCTCCTCTACTTCGTTGATTTCACGCTTGGCACCAAGCGCTACGGACATAGAGCGATTACGAGGATCATCGTTCATGTCGCCCATAATGATGATTTTTACCTGCGGATCTTCTTTCTGCAATTTTTCTTTGAGGGCTCTTACCTGATGGCCTGCCAACTCACGGTAATAAGAGATGGTGCCACGACTGGGCCAATGGCAGACTATAACAGTAACATGCTCGCCTGACAAGGTGCCGCTGACAGTCAGGAATCCACGGGTAGCATGGCCTTTATCCTCCTCCTTATCATAGATATAGGGAACCAGTTTCACTTCGCGTACCTTATATAATTTAGGATTATACAGCAGAGCGCAGTCTATACCACGCTGATCAGGTCCCTCAATATGGCAGTACTTGAAGTTGCGCTGCTTAAGCTTCGGTTGGTTACAAAGGTCGCGCAAACAACGGGCATTCTCAACTTCGGCAACACCAATCAACGCACATCCCAATCCCGGCAACAAATCGGTACCCATATCAGCAAGAACTGTCGACATATTGAGCAGCTTATGCTGATATCTCATTTTTGTCCACCTATTCCTGCCATCAGGCAGGTATTCATAATCGCTCTTACCCTTGTCGTGCTGATAGTCGAATAGGTTCTCTAGATTATAAAAACCCACTCCATAAACCTGATAGCGCTGTGCATCTGATGTCTGCACCCCAACTGCTACAAGCAGTAATAATAGTAAGGCTTGTTTAATTTTCATTGTTATCATTGTTTATTCGTTCTGGCCACAAAGGTACAACATTTTTTTGCCGATTCCAAATTTTTGAGCATTTTAGGCGAAAATACTATTTTTCAACCTTCTTCAGACACTGTTTCCGGCTCACCATTTGCTTTGGCCTATAAAAAAGTATATGAAAAAGTATCGGATAAATTTGCACAGTCAGAAAAAAAGTTGTACCTTTGCAGCCGCTTTTATGCACAATGATCAAATAATATTTAATAATAACAAGTAAAAATGAAAAAAGGTATTCATCCAGAAAACTATCGCCCCGTCGTGTTTAAGGACATGTCCAACGGCGATATGTTCCTTTCGCGTTCTACCGCAAAGACTAACGACACCGTAGAATTCGAAGGCGAAACTTACCCTGTGGTAAAGATTGAAATTTCGAGCACATCTCACCCCTTCTACACTGGTAAGAGCAAGCTCGTCGACACCGCTGGTCGTGTTGATAAGTTCATGAGCCGCTACGGTAAGGCTGCGAAGAAATAAATAATTTCACGCCTAGCAAGACTTTTTGAAGGCGCGTCCAAGGTAGTTGCATATGCCTATGGTCGCGCCTTTATCAGCTAAAAACCATAACCTCAATCTAAAATAAATCCTAAAACTTTTGGTAATCACAAAGATTTTTTGTAATTTTACAAACGAAAACCAATTCTATCACAAATAATTAAAACAAATGAAGACCGTTTATGATTTCTCTGTCAAGGACAGAAAGGGTAAGGATGTTTCTCTAAAGGAATATGCCGACGAAGTACTGTTAATTGTCAACACCGCAACGAAGTGTGGTTTCACACCGCAGTACGACGAGCTGGAAAACCTTTATAAGAAATACCACAGCCAAGGTTTTGAGATTCTGGACTTTCCCTGCAATCAGTTCGGCCAACAGGCCCCTGGCACGGACGAGTCCATCCACGAGTTCTGCAAGCTAAACTTCGGCACCGAATTCCCGCGTTTTAAGAAGATTAAAGTCAATGGCGAAGAAGCTGATCCGCTTTACAAATTTCTGCAGGAACAGAAAGGCTTTGCCGGTTGGGATATGGAACACCCCATTGCCCACATCTTGGACGATATGCTTACCAAGGCCGACCCTGAATATAAGCAGAAAACCGACATCAAGTGGAACTTCACCAAGTTCCTGATTAATAAGAAGGGACAGGTAGTTGCTCGTTTCGAGCCTACAGAGAAGATTGACAATATTGCAGAGCAGATTGAGGAACTCTTGAAATAAGGAATCAAATCGACATAAAATACCCCCATCTGCTTTAAGAAACATGACGAATGGCCTCAGCACCTCATCATGGCATACTAAAAGAACCTCGCTTCCCAGCGAGGTTCTTCTACAAAAAAACTAAATTAATCAACCATAAACCTTAACCATTAAAAACTTATTCGCTTAAATTTTGGGAGACTCACGTCCTATTAAAATCCAAGCACGGAACAGAATCCGTTGTTATTTCTGATGCAAAGGTAAGCGAAAATTTGTAGAAGAGAGTTCACATATCGATAATTAAGGTTTAAATAACGTGAATTTAATTAAAATCCAACCAATAATCACGTAATTCAAACTAAAATACACCATTCCCATGCTTTTTTTGTCTAAAAATATCGTTATTTGGAAGAAAATACTTAAATTTGCAGCATGAATTTACTACACCTTAACGATAAAGAACTAATATTAATCGGTATCATATGCCTAATGGCCATCATTATTCCGGTAGGAAGATGGCTTTATTTGCGTAGTGTGCGCATCAGAAATCGCCTACAGATGAGTTATTTGTTCACGAACATTACCCATGAAATACTCACACCGCTTACCATCCTTGCCGCTTCTATAGAGCATTTGCGCACCAGCCAGCCAGCAGAAAAGCAGGAATATGACTTGATGGAGCTGAACATTCAGCGTACTGTGCGCCTGCTCCAGCAGATTCTGGAAACTAGTAAGTCGCAGAATGGCAGTCTGAAACTACTGGTAAGCCGAGGCGACGTCATGAAATACATTACCGAGACAGCTCGTTGCACCGAGCCGCTAATGAAGCGGAAAGGCCTGGAGTTCACCATCAGCTGCAAGCCTGAAAGTATGATGGGCTGGATAGATACCGATAAACTGGACAAAGTTATCTTCAACTTGCTGTCGAATGCAGCCAAATACACGCAGGAGAACGGCAAGGTCGCCCTTGAGGTGGCCACGAATCGCAACTACGACCACATAACTATCCGCGTCAGCGACAACGGTAGCGGCATTCCTAAAGAAAAGATGAAACACCTGTTCTCGCGTTTTTATGATGGTGACTACCGGCGCAACCAGACGTTTGGTACGGGATTAGGGCTTTCTCTGACCCGCGATTTGGTTTATCTACACAGGGGTACCATTCAGTGCAAAAGCATTGAAGGTCAGGGTACTACATTCATTGTCGACCTGCCTATTGGCAAGGAGGCCTTCGCAGCATCTCAGATTGACGAGCAGAACAAGGTTGAGTTCAAAGCCCCCATCAGCAATATCATTGACCTGCCTGAGATTTCCGTAACAGCGCCTACCAGCATTTCCTCCACAGAAACAGCGGACGAGGACGCCTACAGGGTGCTGATTGTAGAGGACAACACCGAGCTGATAATGCTGATGCAACAGCTGTTGCAGCCCCGATATCACATCCTGACAGCTATCAATGGCCAAGAGGCGCTGAAAGTTATTCGCGACAACGATGTAGACATTATTATTTCTGATGTGATGATGCCTGAGATGGACGGACTCGAGCTGACCCGCCAAATCAAACAAAACGAGAACTTCAGCCATTTGCCTATCATTCTGCTGACAGCCAAGACACAACCCCAAGACCATCAAGAAGCCCTGGAAGCTGGTGCTGACGACTATATTACCAAGCCGTTCAGGCTGAAAGACCTACAGTTGCGCATTGATAATATTGTTGAGAACCGCCAGCGTGTGCGTCGTACCAGCCAGCCTGAGTCAGAGAATGCGGAAGAGTTGGTCAACAGACCGCTGACAATGGACGAGGAGTTTTTGAAAAGAGCCATCAACTGTGTACACGAGCATCTAGACGACTCTGACTTCGACCGAGAGGCGTTTGCCGCTGACATGGGAGCAAGCGCCAGCACGCTTTACAACAAGTTGCGTGCACTTACGGGAATGAACGTGTCATCCTTTATTCGCGACATTCGCCTAAAAACAGCCTGTAAGATAGCGCTTGAAAATCCTGACCTACGCATCAGCGACATAGCCTATCGGGTAGGATTCAAAGATCCTAAATACTTTGCTACCTCGTTCAAGAAGGAGATGGGATTCCAACCCAAGGAATACTTCGACCGTCTCAGGATGAACACCGAGCAGTCAGCCACAAAGCCATAAAAGTCAGCAGACCATTTAGCATCAACAACTCATAGCCGAAACGATAACCAGTCTGTAGCCCTACCCAATAATCTATGGCGTAGCACAACAACGGCGAGGCCAAAGCGATATAGGGAACCAGCCTGTCATTAACACCCCGATTAGTCAGCAGACCGTAGGCGAACAATCCCAGCAAAGGCCCATATGTATAGCTCACAATGATATAAACTGCGTCAATGAGACTGGTAGAGTTTACCGCCTTGAAAAGTAGGATAAAAAGCACAAACACTATACACATCAGCACATGGGTACGTTTCCGAAGCTGCTCATTATCAGGTTGTTCCCGAATGTCCACACAATAAATGGTGGTCAGGGAAGTCAGTGCCGAGTCTGCGCTGGAAAACGAAGCCGCCACTATGCCTAACGTAAACAGCGCTGTCACCAGCACGCCAGACTGCTCTACATACTGTGGCAACAACTCGTCACCGGTTGCAGGTAACACCCCACCCTGCTGATGAGCTAACAAAACCAGCAAGACGCCCAATGCCATAAACAGCAAATTGGCCGGCACAAAAGCAAAGCCATAGGTACACATGTCTTTCTGCGCCTCACATAAGTTCTTGCAAGTCAAGTTCTTCTGCATCATATCCTGATCCAAGCCCGTCATTACTATCGCTATGAATATTCCACTCAGCAGTTGTTTCCAGAAGTTCTGCTTGCTCACCCAGTCGTCAAGCACAAAGACCCGCGAGAGCTCGCTCTGACAGACAGCCGTCACCGCCTCACCGACGGTCATACCCAAGTCCGTCATTACCTGATACATCATCAGCAACAAAGCCGTAAAAAGACAAACTGTCTGCAGGGAGTCCGTCCACACCAGCGTTTTGATGCCTCCCTGACGCGTATAAAGCCAAATCAGTGCAACCAATCCGATAACCGTCAGCACAAAAGGAACACCCATAAGTGCAAACACAAAGCGCTGCAAAATGATACACACCACGTAGAAACGCAACGAGGCTCCCACCATTTTCGACAGCAGGAAAAACGACGAGCCCGTCTTGTGCGACCATCTGCCCAGGCGCTGTCCGAGGTAAGAATAGATAGAGGTCAGGTTAGAACGGTAATACAAAGGCAGCAGTACAAAAGCAATTGACAGGTAGCCTAGAATAAAGCCTATACACGTCTGTAGATAAGTCATCTGCATCTTCATTACCATTCCCGGTACCGACACAAAGGTGACTCCAGAAATAGAGGCGCCCACCATTCCGAAAGCAACCATATACCAAGGCGACTTACGCCCAGCACGAAAGAAGGTGTCGTTAGTAGACCTCTGTGCTGTCCACCAACTAATGGCATACAATATGGCAAAATACGTCAATACTACTGCGATAATTATCATTGCGGGTGCAAAAGTACAATTTTTATGTGGGAGTAGCAGCCATTTTCTGCTGTTTTTTATATTTATATTTTGCATTTTGCCTACTTTTTCGTAATTTTGCAGGCGGTAATCATTCACCAAAAATATAAATAATGGCAAGACAAAAGAAATTCATCCTTCAGGAGAGTGAGATTCCTACACAGTGGTATAACATACAGGCCGACATGAAGACGAAACCCATGCCTCCGATTCATCCGAAGACAAAGCAGCCTCTGAGCGTCGACGATCTGGCACATATCTTCCCGCGTGAATGCTGCGTACAGGAATTGGATCAAGAACACCGCTGGATTGACATTCCCGAAGAAGTGTTGGACAAGTACCGTTACTACCGCTCCACCCCACTGGTGCGTGCATACGCTCTAGAGGAGGCACTAGGCACACCTGCCCATATCTACTTCAAGAATGAGAGTATCAACCCGCTGGGTTCACATAAGATCAACTCGGCCATCCCGCAGTGTTACTACGCCAAGCAGGAAGGCACGACGAACGTGACGACAGAGACGGGTGCCGGCCAATGGGGCATGGCGCTGAGCTACGCTGCTAAGCTATACGGACTGGAGGCTGCTGTATATCAGGTGAAGATCACCATGCAGCAGAAACCTTATCGCTCAACGGTGATGCGTACCTTCGGAGCTGCTGTGACAGCTTCACCCTCCATGTCGACCCGTGCCGGCAAGGACATCATCACCAAGGATCCCACGCATCCTGGTTCACTGGGAACAGCCATCTCGGAAGCTGTAGAACTGGCCACCACCACACCTAATTGTAAATACACACTAGGCTCGGTGCTGAGTCACGTGACGCTACACCAGACCATCATTGGTCTGGAGGCTGAGAAACAAATGGCAATGGCTGGCGAGTATCCGGATGTTGTGATTGCCTGCTTCGGTGGCGGCTCGAACTTCGGTGGTCTGGCCTTCCCCTTCATGCGTCACAACATTATGGAGGGTAAGCAGACAGCGTTCATCGCTGCCGAGCCTAACAGCTGTCCTAAGCTGACACGCGGTCAGTTCCGCTACGACTTCGGTGACGAGGCCGGCTACACACCGCTACTACCGATGTATACGCTTGGCCACAACTTCAAGCCCTCGAATATTCATGCCGGAGGTCTGCGCTATCATGGCGCTGGAGTCATTGTGAGCCAGTTGCTGAAAGACGGTCTGATGCACGGCGTTGACATTCCGCAGATTGAGACTTTCGAGAGCGGCATGCTCTTTGCCCGCACAGAAGGCATCATTCCGGCTCCTGAAAGCTGTCACGCCATTGCTGCCACCATCCGCGAGGCAAAGAAATGCAAGGAGACTGGTGAGGAAAAGGTCATCCTTTTCAGCCTCTCAGGTCACGGGCTCATCGACATGCCATCGTACGAGCAGTTCATCAACGGTGACCTGCAGAACTATACCGTCACCGACGAGATGATTGCCAAGAACTTGGCTGAGTTGGATTAGCAGTCATACAACCATACATCACAGTCCCTGCCAATCCCCGATGGCAGGGACTGTTGTTTTATCAGCCCTTCAGGCTTTACACGAGACTGGGGCGGAACGATAGTACTTGCGGTCTATCTTACCGTTAAAGGTGCGGTGGATCGTATCTACCTGCTCGTATAACAGGGGTATCTTGTAGGTCTCAAGCCTAGTCTTCAAGTGGGCCGCGAGAACACGCTTGTCGAGCGTCTGTCCGTCTTTGACAACTACCAACAGCTTGAGGGCACTACCGGTAATCCTATGGTCGACAGCGATGCAGATACAGTCTTGCACTAAAGGGGAAGCCAGTGCAGCATCCTCGACCTCTGTAGGTGCTACCTTGAAGCCCCCGACATTGATGACGTCATCCTCACGGCCTTTGAGGTGCAGTCGTCCCTGACTGTCGAGCATGCCGAGGTCGGAGGTATAGAGCAAGCCATCCCTCAATACCTGTGCGGTACGCTCCTCATCGCCCAGATAGCCACTCATCAGGGTGTCGCCTTTACAGGCTATGAAGCCCTGGGGAGTGATGACAACCTCAGAGTGGCGCATGGGCTTACCCAGGCAGCCTGCCAGACACTGGCCATCATTGAAATTGTAGGTGGAGATGATACCAGTCTCAGTAGAGGCGTATGTATTGTATAGCCTGCTATAGGGTAGCAGTCGGCAGAGCTGTTGCATATCGGCCTGCGAGATAGCTGCGGCCCCCGTCTCGATGAAGTCAATCTTCTGAGCATAGGATGCCAGGCGATCTGCGCTGAGTTGCATGAGGATGCGTATGCTGGCAGGCACCAGGAAGGTGGCCATCCTGGTGGCAGGATAGTCGAAGGCGGCATAAAAACGGTTCAGGTCTTTCAGTCCGTCGACCATGATGAGCGTGGCGCCCAACAAGATGACAGGGTAAATTTTAGACAGGCTCCCGATGTGATTGAGAGGCCCGTTGACAACGAACACCAGCTCAGGGCTGAAACCCAGTCCCTCCACGAGATTCTCTGCATCGGCCAAAATGGCGCGGTGACTGACGATGACCCCCTTAGACTGTCCAGTAGTGCCTGTGGTATAGAGAATGTCGGCAGTGCCAGGAGGTGCTTGGCAGGAGGCCATTTGGCGTGATATGGCCAGGAAGGCAGCCTCGGGTAACTCCTTCTCCAGCGGAGCCACGACGCAACCTAAAAGGTGGAGTGCAAAGTAGTTGACCAGATAGTCAATGGCAGGTAGGGCATGCAAGCAGACGATACCCCCCTTCGGGTATCTGTCCCTCAGCTCCTCGACACATGCTGTTACCCGCTCGTACAACTGACGGTATGTACACTGCTCCTCGCCACAGACGATGGCCGTCTTCTGCGGCCGGCACTTAGCATGTATAGCCAAATAGTTTTCCAGCATCATACACTACTTCAGCTCTGCGAGTTTACGTTCAACCATTTGCGCAATGCTGTCGATGGTCTTGAGGTTTTTAGGTGTCGCATCAGAGGCCTCGAGCCTGATGCCAAACTCATCAGACAGTAACATCAATATGGTGGTAACGCCCAGCGAGTCAAGCTCGGCAAACAGGAAGTCAGCGTCGAAGTCCACCAACGGCAGGGCATCTTCTAATAGGATTCTTATTTTCTCTTTCATTGTCATTCTATCGATTGTTAAGAGTTTTCTTTAGGAATAAAGGTAAGGTTGGGGGCCAAGCCCTCAGCGGCATATCGTGCCATCAGCAGACGGTCAGGGTCTGCAATAGAGGCGGTAAAGATGGTATCAGGATATTGCAATGCCATTAAAAGGGCTGTCTCCCCCCAACCCTCATCCGTCAGTTGAGCAGTGAGAGCAAGCTGCGTATGACGCAGTTGACGCAGTCTTCGATTCACAGCCGATGAAATCTCGACCCCCCGATAGCGGTAGCGGTCTGCCACCAAACGGAAGGGGTCTTCCGTAGCATGGACCCATGGCAACAGACGCAGAAGTAGGGTACGCAGCGTTATAGGCTGTCGTCGATAGCCCTGTCTGTCACATACCAGCCATCGAAAGATGAGTGGCGGAAAGAGCCAGGCCATCAGGACTACGGAGAACATGCCCACCATGGTGACCTCAGCCAACGAATGCAGGGCAGGATGCTTGGCAAAGATGAGCGTGCCTATACCAATGAACATAATCAGTGCCGAGATGATGATGCTGTGTTTATAAGACGCCAGCATCTTGCGCCTATAGGCATACTCATACTGACAACCTTCGGTCATAAAGATAGTATAATCGTCACCCTGTCCAAAGATAAAAGTAGCCAGAATGATGTTGACGACATTGAACTGAATACCACACAGCACCATGATACCCAGAATCCATATCCAGCTGACGGCCATGGGCAGGAAGGAGAGCAGGGCTAACTCAATGCTCCCCAGCGAAAACCATAGGAAGAAGAATACGATGAGCCCGCAAGCCCAGCCTATGTAGTTGAAGTCAGCAGACAGATGGGTGACCAGCGTGGAGAGCGGAGGCGCCTTGGGAGCCAGCGGTGTAAGCAGTGAGAAAAAACCGTCGAAGGTATGGTCGGCAAAGCCCTCAGCACGGGCAGCCTCCGTGACTGCCGACTGGAGGTAGGCACCATGACGAGAAACGAAGGAGTTCCAGATGGCTGTTAGCTGTTGGCTGTTAGCTGTTGGCTGTTGGCTGTTGGCTATTAGCTTTTGCTCAGAAGTCATGTAGTTAATGTGGTTGAGGTCAGCATCGAAGCCTGTCTGCAAACTATAGTAGCCTAGCACAATGGTCAGCACCGTCACCACGCCAACCAACCAGCGCTTGTTCTCCAGCGTCAGACTGCTCACGCGCTCCAGCCACCGAACTGAGGCAGGTGGTGCGGCGGCAGGTTTCACCATGTGAGGAAGCCATAAGAGTACAAACAGAATAGTACCTACGAGTAGCAGTGAGCTGAACAGCCCCAGATGACGCAGGGCAACAGCATCCAGCGGAACGAGGGCCAGAAAGGCACCTACCGTTGTCACGTTACCCACCAACAGGGGCATCACTATCTCCTTCAAGGCCTGACGGACATCGGTGGTGTGGCGCAGATGAGCTGTCAGATGTAGCGGATAGTTGACAGCAATGCCCAGGATGACAGACGATATACCTATTACTATCACAGACACCTGTGTGTTGATGAGTAGCATAGTTCCGACGGCAAAGAGCCAACCCCAACCTATCGACAGCACAATAAGAACGATGTTACGCACCTGGCGAAAGGTCACGAAGAGCAGGCAGACTATAAGTACGACAGCCAGCGATACGGCCAGCAAACTGTCGGCCTTGATTTGACGGGCATTGCCGACAGCGATGACAGGAGCACCCGTCAAGTGGATGCTGACTTCAGGAATATCTCTTTGTACCTGCTGTATGCAATCGTTCAGCAGATCTGTCAGCTTGCCGTTCTGTCCCGTCTCACTGCTACCGTAGGGCGAAGTCAGCATAACCAGAGCGCTCTGTTGGCCCTGCAGCCGCTGCAGAGCAGGGGTGAAGAGGTTCAGCGGATCATACTGCAGGCTTTGTGTCAGCATTCCTGACATGGGCAACAGCAACATTTGCTTGTCGGCCCTCAGCTGACGCAAGATGTAGCTGCTGTCGCTGAGCAGACTGTCGGCACGGGCATAGTCGGAATCAGTCAGGAGTAAAGGCACACGCTGGTACATCTGTCTGGCCATCTGCTCCATATCGACCTGACTTATCAAGTCGTGTACCATTCTTGTCGTGTCACGTTCCTCAAGGAGACTGGTGAAGCGGTCGATGGCCTGGGGGAGCTTTTCTCTCTTTGAGAGTGTGGCGTTGCGAGCGCTATTAGCTTTCTGGCTGAACAGGACGACAATCCTGCTGGTCTCTGGCGACTTCTTCCAAGCCTCCATTGCCTCGCGATAGTCTGCTGACTCGGCAGGCAGGAAGTCGGTAATATCCTCTGACGAAGAGAAGGTACCGCCAGCCATATGGATAGTCAGCGGCACCAGGAGTAATGCGGTGAAGAGCAGCAGCGATAGCGACCGAAGAAGCCTGCGCCTGCGCATCATGTCGAATATACGAAGTACCAATGTTACCATTTTTCAATCATCGTTTATCGTTTATCACTTAACACTTCCCTCACCCACTTCAGAAACTCCTCCTTCCACTGACGGCACTCCGCAGAGCCTTTGGTCTCGCTGGCACCAAAGCCATGGCCTCCAGTCTGGTAGAACAGGTATTTATGGTCTACGTTATTGGCCTGCAAGGCAGAGTCCAGCAGAAGGCTGTTCCTGTAGTCCACAACGGGGTCGTCCTTACAGTTTACCAGAAATACCGGCGGGCAGTCCCTGGGTACGTGTCGCTCTAACGACAGCAAGTCCCTGAGCTGTTTGTTGCTGGTCCTGGAGTCGCCCAGCAATCCTCTGCGTGAGCGTTTATGGACATAAGGAGCCGACATCGTGACGACAGGGTAGACAGCTCCCACAAAGGCGGGACGATCTGCCACATCATACAGCTCTGCCGCCGACATGACCAGATGGCCACCTGCCGAGAAGCCCATCGCGCCTACCTTGGTGGAATCAATGCCATAGTCAGCAGCATGTTGCCTGACGTACCTGATGGTCTGTCGCAAGTCGTCTTGAGGGTCAGGATAGCGGTTGCCGCGGAACAATAGTCGGAAGTGCGTGGCATAGGCAGGGATGTAAGCCGTCCTATAGTTCAGCACAAAAGCCGAGATGCCGTTCCTGTTAAGCCACTGAGCAACCTCGGGACCCTCCGCATGGCTGTCGTGCCAGAAGTAGCTCCCCCCAGGACATACGATGACGGCCATATTGTTTTGTCCCTCTACTATGTAGGGAGTCATCTTCACCTTGTGGCGACATGCCGTTCCCTCCCAGATGTTCACCTGAGTACCGACACACAGCTGCCATGTCTGTAGAAGAACCAGTGTCAGCAGTTTACTTCGCATTCGTTTATTCTGTTGATGATAGTATTCACACCCAAAATGGCCTCACAGGTGTTGATGGCCGTCAGGGGCACACCGCAGAAGCCGTGTAGGTTGTTGTTCTGTCCTGTCAGCAGCAGATTGCTGATCTTTGTCACTACAGGCACTTGCGACAGGGCAATATGCCGGCAATCCTTACTGAAGCCACAGATGCTGCCCTCCTTGACTCCGTAGTAGTCGCGAATGGTCAGCGGTGATGCCGTATTAACGGCCTCGATGTGGTCCCTGAAGCCCGGATGCATCTCCTCTATCAGCGTCAGTAACTCCTCAGCACACTCTTTCTTCCACTGCTCATAGGCATCACCACGCCGCCCTACCCGTGTGTGCTCCCACTGCCTGACCATATCGAAGGACATTGGAGCCGTCACCAGTACTTTGGTGCTGTAAGCCCCCTGATGACTTTCCGGTGGCGTCATCAGCAGAAAACCCAACGGCCATCGACAGTCCGCGAAGTGCCATACATCAGCATAGCGCGTCATGTAGTACTCCGAATAATTCATATAGGGGAACGAGCCCTCCTTCATCTTGACATACAGCGAGAATGCCGAGTGGGAGTTGGGAATGGCATTCAGGCGCTCCCAGTAAGACTTGGGCATCGCCCGCCCATCCATCAGTCCCAACAAGGTGCACGGATGGATGTCCGAGATGTAGTAGTCTGCGGTATAGGTTTTCCCGCTAACGGTCTTGACGTAATCGACATGCCTGTCAACGACTTCCACACAGTCGACACCGTCGTCAGTGACGATATGCCCACCATGCTGTCTGATTACACCAGCCAGCAAGTCTGCGAAACGGAAGCTGCCATCGACAAAGCGACTGGCCCCACGGATGTATAACGTGCTGATGACGGCATGGATGTAGGCAGGAGTCTGGTTTGCCCGCCCACCATACAGCGGATTCATATAGGCTAACACGCTACGCAGTTTCTCATCCTCCACATACTTGGCGATGAACTCGTTGGCCGCCATCAGGAAATCGTCAGAACCGGTAAACAACGACAGACGACCTTGCGAGGGGCGAAGGTTGAACAGATCTATCTGCTCCGTCATATCAAAGACAGCAGCCACATAGCGCTCCAGGTTTTCTCTCTCCTGAGGGAAATAAGAAGCCAGGGAGCTAACAAAGCCCTCACGGCCCTTTGCTATCCTATAATACATCTGGTCCTCAGCAAAATACAGCTGGTCCGTACAATTATCATCGACATCTCTCAACCGGACTTGATCAAGAATGCCCAGATAGCGGCATATCTTGTAAATATTACCTCCTGGATACATACCACCAACAACATGCATACCAGTATCGAAGGTCTCACCAAAAAGTCTGAACGACTGCAAGCCTCCCCCTATGGTAGCATTCTTCTCCAATAGGGTTACCTCCATTCCCTCTTTAGCGAGGAAGGCTCCCGTAAACAGGCCTCCAAGCCCAGCACCTATGATAATAACTGACTTTTGCATGCTTAATCTCCTCCTCTGCTTATTTGCTGATAGATACGCTCTGGCGTCAACAGTTCACTACAGGTCACAATGGTACCCACCATTACGCCCAGCATACCATGCGAGTTGATATTCTGACCCGTCTGAAACAGGTTGGGAATCTTGGTCTTATGAGGTACCCGACAGGCTACTCCCATCCTCACATCCTTCGCCACGCCATACATACCACCTCCCTCGGTACCGGTATAGTCGCGATAGGTCAGAGGCGTAGATGTATAGTAATGGTTAATAGCACTCCTCAGATTTGGGAAAGATTTTCCTACTACTTCTAAAAGCCGCTCTGCGCGTTCTATCTTAAACTCCTCGTAGTCTGCACCACGATGACCTACCATGGTATCAGCCCACTGGTCTACATCGCTCATCTGCATATAGGAGAGTATGACACCGGTGGTAGCATATTTAGGATTGGATTCTTGACAGAAATGCATATAGAGGTAGCCCTTAGGCCAGGAGTGTTCGTCGTATTGCTCACAGCCCCAAGGTGTATCCCCCAGATAGCCGTAATAGTTGCTATTCATATACGGTATCGTATCTTTCTTGAAATCCAAGTAGACTGAGAAACAGCCCACCGTCTGAGGAATGGCATTGATACGCTCCCTGAAAGCAGGACGTATCAGCTTAGAATCCACCAGTTCCAAGGTACGCATTGGGTGAGCATCGGAGATGACATAATCAGCAGGAAACTCATCGACAGCAACAGCATGTGTCTCGTCACAGATAATTTTCCGAGCCTGATGGTTAAGCACGATTCTACCTCCATATTTTTCCATCGTTCTAACTAACGAGGCGGCGGCTGTCTCACTGCCACCCACAAAACGATAGGCACTCTGATTGTAGAAATCCATAATAAAGGCATGGGTAGAGAAAGGAGTCTTGTCTTTCTCTGCTGCATAGAGAGGCAGATTACCCACCAACACCTTAGCCAGTAGAGGGTCGGTAATGATCTCGTCGATGACCTCAGGGATGGTGCGCAACTGGTAGGTAGATAGTTGACTATTGTCAGTCAACTGTTCTCTCTTTCGCTCTTTGAGAGTGTGGCGATGCAAAGAGAGCGTTGCCATGCGAGGGTTATTAGGATCTCTTAAAGAATGCAGTGAGGAGGCACCAGCGAGCAGCTCTACCAAGTCATAGTATCGCTCCAGGTTAGTGCGCTGATGTGGAAAATAGGAGGCCATCTGTTTAATAAAGGCCTCACGTCCGTTGGCAAAGCGGAACTCCTGTCCTCCGATAGAGACGACCTCATAGCCCTCCGGATCCAACGGAGCCAGCGTCACATCTTTCTTTACCTCCAGGTAGCGCATGATTCTGTCTAGCGTCTGCCCTTCAGAGGCACTGCCAATGAAGTGCATACCAGTTTCGAACTTTACCCCTCTGCGGGTAAAGCACTGTAAGCATCCGCCAGGCTGGTTACCCTGTTCCAGAACGGTAACGTCATAGCCATTCTTCGCCAGGATAACCCCGCAGGACAATCCTCCCAGTCCGCTTCCTATGATGACAACCTTCTTACGCATCTTGCTCTAATCTATTAGTAATATCCTGATATTCCTTTCTATAGCGGGCACGCATCCAGGATGCCTGTTTCATCGTGTCCCCTACCTTTTTCAGCTCGTCTCGCGTCACAGGCTTGTCCACTTGAATATAGATAGGACTCTTGTTCAGTAAATAGGTTCCTTTAGGGAGTGCCTTGCCCGTACCATACAGGCACATTGGCAGCAGGTCGATGCCCAACTGCTCTGACAAATAGAAAGCCCCCTGATGGAAACGGCCTATCTGACAATCCCTCGAGCGTGTGCCCTCAGGGTAGACTGCAATGCTGTATCCTCGCAGGACTAAAGACCTGAGCTTAGGCAACAATGTCTCGAGGCCCTCTGATACAGGATAATATTCTGCATGACGAATGAGGAAACCATAGAAGAGATTGTTCCACACCCAGTCTTTTGTCAGGAAAACGATTTTGGGCGTGAATACCAGTTGGCACATGAGATCCAGATGCGACTGGTGGTTACATATAATGATGCGTGGCGTATCAAAACTGACATTCTCTGCTACCTGATAGGAGAAAGAGGTTCCCGGAACACCATGCTTCATCATCAGAAACCTTGAGATCCATTGGATGAGTTGGTGCAGGTGCTGCTTCTTTTGCTCCGTCATCTTCCCCACCTTCACGTAGAACCAGACCAATGGAGTAATAATAAACAGCGAGAAAAAGACAAAGAAGATTAGCGCATAAAAGGTCCTTATGTATTTCCCAAAGAAGCGACAAATACGCAGTGGGCATCCATAGACTACTGCCAAGAAACACAATAAGGTATTAAGGATGCTAATACGAGAAAAATCCCTGACAGGTCGGAAATGGCTTACTCTTTTTTCCTTGGGCGGGTAATAGACGTTTATAGGGATGGGCACAAGAGAGACACCATGCCATGAGGCAAAGACCAACAGTTCCAGCTCAGCCTCATAGCGACTGGTCAGCAGCCCTAATCCATGAAGTTTCTTAAGGGGATATAGCCGATAACCTGTCTGGGTGTCTGCCAGCCTTTTGCCTGTCTGGACGTAAAACCAGAAATTGGAGAATTTATTGGCGAAGTCACTGCCCTTGCTGCGCTCTATGCCCTCAAGATTCCTACTACCGATAATCAAAGCGCCAGGATGTTCCTGATTGGCTTTGAGAAACTTAGCTATATCCTCGGGATAGTGCTGTCCGTCACCATCCAACGTTATAGCATAGGAGAAGCCTTGCTGGAGAGCCTTCCTAAATCCCCTTTTAAGCGCATACCCTTTACCCTGATTCTTGGGATATTCCACCAGCGTGATGGCAGGATACTTCTTTAAGAGAATCCCAGTATGGTCTGTTGATCCGTCGTTGACAACAATGACGTCGCCACACTCCTGCAACACCTGATGAACTACATGGTCTATCGTTCCTTCATTGTTATATGTAGGAATAACCACGCAGATGCCTCTGTCGTGCAGCAACCTCTTTTGTTCCTCAACACCCATCATACTGCTCTATTTAAATTTTTGCACTCGCAGGACGAGATTACACCGCCATACTCGCATGGAGAGAATACTAACGATAACTTGGCAAACGTTGATGTGGCATCTCGTACCTGAACCTGGACTTTATAATCGCCACTTTCCTCCGACGCCATCATCTTTTCAAAGACATAATCTACACGAGGTGTTTGCGTAGGAGATATCACAGACAGGAACTTCACATTCTTGACGGTGCGAATGGTATAGCTACCTTTCAGATGGTCCTCAAACAACTCCTTTGCTATCTGTACAATGCAAGCGCCTGGTGTGATAGGCTCGCCAGGGAAGTGAGCTTGATAGACTAAATGATTCTGATTTAAAGACAGGGAATATACAATTGGAAAGTCACACTCGTAAGTCGAGAGCGTATCTTCCAACTCTTCTTTAGCAATTATTTGATATAGACTATCTTTCAATACCATACGCTATTAGCTTTCTTATTTTAAATTCTCCTTTTGGGAGCGTGGCTCTGCAATCTTCATCGGAGTTAACCTGTAGGTTATTCCATGCTTTTCGTCTTGATAGGCCGTCATACCATTCTGCAGACACTGCATCAGCTGACGCAAATCCTTTCTCAATACCCTTCTGATATACCACTTGTCCATCAGTCCCATAACAGTATGAAGCTTGACCTTGTCTTTCTTCGGTTGGTAGGAGAAGTCCAACGCAGTCACGCCAAACTCATTGAACAGACATCCCCTGACCACATCTCCTTCGTTCAGCAGTACACATATCCCACTGATATATCCCTTAGGCATCTCAATAGACGCAGTATACCGAATCTTCTCCCCCGTTTGGAAGGGGAAAAGTTGCTGAGTCTGAGCCATCATAGGACAAGCCCTCATCACCAACATGCTAACGAATAGCAAACTGGTCAGAACGAATGGTTTCATTGAGACGTATATGACTTAAATCGATAATAGTTCTATCTCCGTTCTTTTCTATCAGCTCCACTTTAGACACCACCGAATTCATTCTCCCCTTCTCTCTTTGAGAGTGTGGCGATGCAATTGGGAAATGAAGGACGATGCGCTGGAACAGCTGCTTCATCTGCTTCTTTAATGGAAGCATTGAGGCCACGTATTCCGTACTGGTCGTAGTAATGCTGGTCCTGAAGTTCTTATCGTCAGAAAGACAGCTACCCACCATGCTACCCACCATGATTTGCGCTATCTCCTTGAATATCTTATTCTGATTCACATCGATGACATCGCTCCTATTCTCCCCAAGAGAGTGTGGCGTTGCAATGCTATTTTTCAGCTGCACCTGACTACCATTGAGGATAAAGGTATAAGTGTAGGGATCCACGTATTCCCATCTCAGCTTATCGGGAGTCTGATAGCACATCTTTCCCTTGGAAACCAATTGGTCGTTGAGCATCTTCATGTGCTTCGTCTGAACGAATTCACACTGCATCGTCTTGATGGATGATGCCGCCTGAATAATTTTCTGCTTGATATCTCCCTGCGCTTTCATCGTCAGAAGTCCTGTTATCAGGAAAGATAGTATCAACATGCTTCGTCTCATCATTATTTTGCGATTAAGAAACAACCTATAACAATACACAGCACGCCAATCCACTTAGACAAAGAAACTTCTTCGTTGAAAAAGAGGATGGCAGCCAACATACCAAAGACATAGCTCAGGCTAACCATTGGATAAGCCGCGCTGAATGGGAAATGCTTGATAATATACATCCACAGCAAGGAACAGGTGCCAAAGAGGATACCACTGACAGCAAACTGCCAGTTGGTAAGAGCGGCTACCCAGAACGCTTTGTTCCATCCAAATGAAGGCATTCTGGTCAGGGCAAACTTCAAGAACACCTGTCCACCACAAAGCAACATGCTCTGTATGACTGCATACGTGACTAATCTCCACATGTCAAAACAAAAGCTATTGAGTGAATTGGTAATATTGTATCTTCATTTCCCAGACGTGCTTGTACAGAACGATACAACGGGGTAGACTCGTCATGCAACCCTACCAGCACCGTCTTAGCCTTGCCACTGCGCAGCAGCATCTCAGCATCCAATAAAGCCCATTCTAATGACTCCTTCCCATGAGTATAGGTCATATTATACCCATGACATTGAGTTTTTATGGCAATACTACTGCTGATGGTGTTATGCGTGCTCTGCATAAAGAGGGTCTGCTTAAGCATCACCTCACCTTCTTCCTGAAGTTGGAACAACAGCTTTTCGCTATTCTCCAAACACCCTAACGAGGTGGCTGTTATAATAGCGTCAGGTGTCTTAATGCCTGCTTGTTCCAAAGCACGCATAGAAGACAACAAAGCACACTTCATCATCTTCCCCATGCGTCGCAGCTCCATAGGTTTCACGTAGGCGCGTACCTCTGCCAAAATATCTTCGTGTGTAATCTCGACTCTTGCAAGATGTCGAATGGCAGATACTGGTATCGACAATATGTCAGGGGTGCTGTCTTGGGGACGAAGTGAAAAGAGAAGCGACGTGTCATTTCCTCCAAAGCCGAAAGAATTGCACAGCACATGGTTTAAGCGACAGTCAGACATGCCAAGCGATGGCGCAATGCAGTCGTCTGCCTGACGCTGCCATCCTAAATTCTGCGGTATGAAGCCATGGCGCATAGCCAGCAGGCAGATGACGGTCTCTATACTGCCTGAGGCGCTGGTGGCATGGCCCGTAAATCCTTTGGTGCTGGAGATGCTTGGCAGCTGCTTTCCAAAAAGGCGCTTAAGGGCTGCGCTCTCGCTCGCGTCGTTATTAGGTGTGCCTGTACCGTGGGCATTCACGTAGTCTACGTCCTGAGGTGTGAGCTGAGCCATCTCCAAAGCCTCCTTCATAGCCAGGAAGGCTCCTTCGCCATCGGCTGAGGATGCTGTCAGATGGAAGGCATCGCAGGCATTGCCATAGCCCGTCAGAAAGGCCTGTGGCTCGACATGGCGGTTCCTGGCCGACTGTTCAGACTCTAAGACCACATAAGCAGCGCCCTCGCCCAGATTGAGTCCCTGACGGGTGGCATCGAACGGGCGACAAGGCTCATGGTCGAGAATCATTAGAGAGCGGAAGCCATTCAGATGGAACCGTGTCAGAGCCTCGCACCCTCCAGCGACAACGACATCTGCCTTGCCTGCCTTGATCAGGTTGGCGCCCACGACCAAGGCATTGGCTGCTGAGGAACACGCTGTGGAGACGGTGGTGCAACGGTCGAAGAGGTCAAAATGACTGGCGACAGCTTTCGTACAACCGCCACCATCGTGAGTACGCAGACAGTCGATATGCTGGTCGCTGTCGGCGAAAGTGTGGAAATAGTGTTCCGTCTTGTCCATGCCGCCAACGGTGGTCCCTGAGACCAGCACCACCCGCCTGCCCTCGTCTTTTACCAGACGGGCTTCGTCTATGGCCTGACGGACTGCCAATATTCCCATCAGGGTGGTACGACTCATGTCGCAGGAGGCATCAATGGCCAACATGGCCTTCATCTGCTCGTCAGACAGCTTCACCTCGCCCACAGGAAGCTCATGGTGGGAGGAACGAAGATACCTCATCGCACCAATGCCAGTCTTGCCCTCTTTCAGCGACTGCAAGACTGACGCCTTGTCGTTTCCTATGGCAGAGATGATTCCTGCTCCTGTGATGACTATATGTTTACTCATCGGCACTATTTTTTGCGATGCTGGCTTATGAAGTCAGCAATGGTACGTACGCTCTGGAAGATGGCCTTACCCTCAGAAGGATTGGCCAGCTTAATGCCATAGTTCTTCTCTATCAGGACTATCAGCTCCAACGCGTCAATGGAATCAAGGCCCAGCCCCTCGCCAAACAAGGGGGCATCGGTATCTATACTGTCTGGAGTCATCTCCTCCAGATTGAGGGCCTCGATTATCTTTTCTTTCAATTCGAATACTAAATCTTCCATATGATGTCTTTAATTCAACGTTCTGCAATAAACAAGTCTGCCTCGAAATGGCTGTCGTCCTCGTAGTCGAGCCATCCGCTGAGGACACTCTTCGTGTCTCCGTCTGCGAACGACGCGCTGACAATGTGCTCCATGAGCAGGTCGTCACGATGATGCAATATATAAAATGATGTCTCGCCGTAATAATGATGACGGATAGCGATCTCGCCTGTGACCATATTGGGTAAGGTATAGACAAAGGCCGAAGGACTGGGAAAATAGTTTTCCTGATGCTGTATGGACTCCTGGTAGAGCCTGTCGGCCATGATGGATGATGAGTGGTTGAACAGGATGACAGCCCTGTCGCTGGTGTCCTGGCACGGATGGTCTGACTCCTGCCTGAGCAACAGCTCCGAAGCCACAAAGCCTAAACGACTCAGCGGATCCATCTTATAATATTTGGGATAGTCGCCAACGAACTGCTTATACAGACTGGTTAGCAAGGCTGGTCCTTTAGCAGAGCACACCAGCGCTTTCCCATCCAACGACACCCCTGAAGGAGTTATCTTTATGTGGCTTTTGGCTGTTAGCTGTTGGCTGTTAGCTGTTAGCTGTTGGGGGGGCGGTGCCATCTTAGTGACGAACAATGCCGCATTGCAACCTCCAAAGCCTGAAATCATCTTCACAAAGCTGGTGCTGGAAGTGAATATATGGTCTGACGCGATAGAGATATGGCCTGATACACCTTTCTCCTGATAGCCTCGAGTGGCAAGAATGGTATGGTCGTCGGCAGACTTCATGCACAAGATGGTCTCCAAAACGCCTGCAGCACCTAACGTATGACCCAAATAGCCTTTCAGTCCGTTTACAGGAACATGACTCAAGCCTGCCCGTTCAATAGCTACGGACTCCATCTGGTCGTTGAACAATGTGGCCGTACCATGGGCATTGATAAATGCCAATGAGCTAAGGTGGGAGGCAACGGCTGTCAATGCACGGGTAGCGCCCTCGCCATGCTTGGAAGGAGAACTCATGTGGAAAGCATCATTGCGAACGACACCCTTTGCTATCACCCAATAATGACCGGCGGAACGGTTTGGCTTCCTGTTCCCCAAGACGATGGTAGCTGCAGCCTCACCCAGATTCAGGCCTGTGCGCTCTACGTCGAAGGGTTTACACGCTGCTACGGAAAGAGCCTGCAGCGACGCGAAGCCTGAAATGGTGAAACGACTCTGCACGTCGGCACCACACACGATTGCATAGTCATACCTGTCGGCCTCCAATAGTCTTTGAGCCAGCACAATAGCTGACACACCCGAAATACAGGCGTTGCAGACGACGATAGGTTCCGTTACGAGGCCGAGCCTGACGGCAATACGCTTTGCTGCTACGCTTGGCGATACGAAAGCGGAGGAAGAGGTGGCCAGGCCATCTATATTTGCCTTCGTTGTGCTCAGCAGAAAGACAACCCTAGGGCTGGCTACGTCTATCCCGCTACCCTCGACAGCCTCTTGAACAGAGCGGACGGCAAGTGACTCGAAACGAGTCATGCCCTCAACGGCTAACGACCGTGTTTGCTGGTCGGAGAACAAGGAGGCGGTAAATGGATGTGGTAGTCCCCAGCGGTCATCATAGCGACGAAGGGAAGAGCGACCAGCCTTGACAGCCTGGTAGTTCTCCTCTGACGTCAGCCCAAGAGGCGATATGATATTATCTGCTATATGATAGACCATCGTTTTTTCCACTTAAGATAGAACTCAGGATTATCCCAGACAAGCTGGTAGTCCTTGTCCATAAACACTTGAACAGAATGCCCTGTAGCCACCAGACTCTCGTCGGCAGTATCATAAATCTCATAGTCGAAGACAATCTTGGCTGCTTCTGTTGGACGATAGATAATGTCCACCCTGGGCTTCATCCCATAGCGAAGGGGCTTCTTATAATGGAATGTCAGTTCCACCAAAGGGGCATAATAGCCCTCACGAAAGAAGCCCATATAGCTTAAGTCGTACTTCTGACCGAAAGCCTCACGGGCATCCTCGAAATAAAGAGGATACGAGCCATGCCATACCACATTCATGGAGTCGACCTCGCTAAAACGTATTTCTATTTCTTTCGATGCTTTCAATTCCATATCTGTTAACTCCTGTCTTTGATGGCTATCTTTATTTCCGTTGTTGCCAACAGTTTCGCTCCCGAGAAAACCGTAGCCTCAGCAAGTGTCATTCCGAAAACCTCTTCCCTAACGTCAACAGTTGTGGTGATGACCTCACCCACCCGAGGCAAAGCCAAGACTTCCATATTCCTAATAGAGCCAATGAAGCCCATCTGTACTGGCTTCTTGTATATGTACTTGTTGACAAAACCTATGCGGGCAGCACAGGTCTGGGCTATATTTTCAATAAGGCCGGACTCGCTGAACAAACGATTTTCAACGAAGAGGTTATCCTCTTGAATCATCGTCTCTGTGATGGTACGAACCATGTCGAGATGGCTTAGGCAGCCTATCATGACAAAAGGTTCCTGCTGGGGCAAGAGCTCGTGGACGTCTATCTGCCTCAGATACTCGCTGGTGAATATAGATAGCTCGCAAGTTGTCATGACCAAAAATCGAAATAGTTATACCACTGGGTAGGATATTGGCGAAGCATGCGCTCCAACTCTGCCACATACTGACGGGCCAGCGCTTCTATCTGTTCCTGCCTGGGGGCATGCTTGTCGTAAGCGAGGGGCTTCACATAAACCCTATAGCGCTTGACGGCAATCTTCATCACATGGACAACCAGCACTTCCTGCCCTCGCAAAGCCGCCACATGGAAAGGTCCGACAGGAAAGTCAGCCTCACGCCCCAGGAAAGGAATGGAGATGGATTTGGACGAGCCCCAAATCCTATCTGACGGTATGCTGACGATCTCGCCATTAGCCAAGGCGTTGTTGATATCATACAGATGGCTCATATCCTTCCGGACAGAAATCATATGGATGTTGGTTTGAACGAACATCTTATTCCTATTCTTCATCACACTTTCCTTCTCTCCAGAATAGACCAGGGCATTGAGGCGCTTTTCTGAACTGACGAGCGAGTAGCCGGCTATTTCGTAGTTTCCCACATGAGAGCTCAGGATGACGAAGCCATCAGGCTGACCGGCCAATTGCTGGAAGAAGGCCAGGCCATCGACCTCAATGTCAAACCTACGACCTGCATACATGGCAAACTTGTCGATGACTGCCTGGGCAAATATGCCATGGTTCAGGTAGGTATACCAAAAGGCTTTCAAGGATGAATAGCCCAGTCTTTGACGAAAATAATGCCAGATGGGGGTAAAACTCGAACAGAACAGGCAAGGGGGAACCACAAAAACGTATGCAAAAGCATAGAACACACGAACGTCTATGTTTCGCAACAAGGCAATTAGCCAGCGATGCATGGCCCCATTGCCGTATGTCGTACCATCCCACTGCTTCATTCTCTCAACTCGTCAGTCTAGCTGGTTTTGTCAATTTCGCATTTTTCCCTCTATGTAGTCGCAGAACTGGCTTAGGGTTTTCACGTCCTGCATTTCCTCAGGAACAATCTTAAAGCCAAAGTTACGCTCCACAATGACGACAATGTCAACGAAGTCGAGGCTGTCAATGCCCATATCGTCCTTTAACAATGCGTCATTACTGATTTTGTCCTCATCAATCTCGAGGTCATCAATGAGAAAGGCCTTGACCTTCTCTTCAATTTCTGTTCTTGTCATATTATTCATTGTTTCTTTTTCGCTGGTTTGTCAGTTTCGTAATTTTACGATCACTATGGAGTGTCCCCATCCTAGATAGTCGTATATCTGCTCGACCTCCAATCCTGCCTTTTCAATACAGCTGGTCAGGTCGTCAGTATTGTACATCTTCGAATTGCCATTGGCCAACGCAGTAAAGTACAGGCTGGTCATTGTCAGGCAGAATGCCGCTGTCGGAAAACGCTGACGATCCCACAGCGTTTCCATGATATAGAGACGTGTCTGAGGAGTCATCGCCTCCTTGGCACGATTCAGGATTCCAACAATTTCTTCCATGCTGAAACAATCGAGGAACTGGCTCATCCAGATGGCATCGAGTCCTGACTCACGCTTGGGGAACAAGGCATGCTCGTCCAACAGGTCAATACCAAAGCCTGATATACGCTCTGCTCCAGGCTTGCCTTGCACGTTAGCCTGCATCAGGTCTATCTGCTGGGGCAAATCAAGAATGGTCACTTCCACGTCCTGATCATAGCCTACACACTGCAAGGCCCACTTGCCTGTATTGCCTCCGACATCATACAGCGTCTTGACGTGATGTTCATCGAAGACAATCTTCAGTGCCTCCGGGAAAGATGAATCACTATAATAGTGGTCAAAGCCAAACCAGCTCTTTTGCACTTGTTCTGGCAGGCTGGACAGGCCCTCATAGATGGTAGGCCAGGAACCAAAGTGCCTGAGTCCCTCTGGCTTACCATTGACTAGCGACTCCTCCAGACGGAACCACCCTTCGTAGTTGACATCGTGGTTGAAGTTGATATCGGCATGCAAGGCATCGTCATTCAGCAAGAACCATCCAGCCTTGGACAACGTAAATCTGTCCGTCTCTGTATCTACCAGCACAGTACCTATCGACAGCGAGGCTTCCAAGAGACATTTGACGGCATAGTCCGAAAGATGAGTCTGACGGACAATCTCCTGACGAGTCAACCCATCCTTTGTCTGGTGGATGGCTTCAAAGATACCCAGCTTGAGCATCAGTCGTGAAGCCTGGAAAACCACAGGTCCCCATGCAATAAACGCAGCCAGCTGCTTGGCTTCAATGGCTGACTGATGTTCTTTGGTATAACCAGACAAGGATGGATTCAGTTTCATATCGTTTTCTCCTAATGGCTTATATCTTTTTAAGCACCAAAGCACTATTGGTACCTCCAAATCCAAAAGAATTGCTTAAGACCACATTGACATCCGTCTCTACGGTCTTGGTGGCAATGTTCAAAGTCTCAGAATGTTCATCCGGATGCTCGAAGTTGATGTTGGGGGCAACGAAATGATGTTGCATCATCAGGAGACTGTAGACAATCTCGCTGGCACCAGCCATCCAACACTCATGGCCCGTCATCGACTTAGTGGAACTGATGAGTGCCCGCTGACCCTTGAACATCTTGTTCAGAGCCATAGCCTCATACATGTCTCCTTGTCGGGTACTGGTGGCATGAGCGTTGATATAATCAACATCCGACGTTGCCAATCCTGCATCCTTGAGGGCTCTCGTCATAGCAATCACACTACCCTCGTCGCTGGGCTCAGAGATGCCTCCTCCATTACTGGAGAAACCATAGCCCACAACCTCACCAAGAATCGTTGCGCCTCGAGCCACAGCATGTTCGTAGTTTTCGAGAACCAAAGCTGCTGCACCACCACTGGGAATGAGCCCATCACGATCCCGATCGAAGGGGCGACTGGCCTTGGTGGGCTCGTCCATTCGGATAGAGAAAGCATTCAGGGCATCGAAGGTTGCCATCGAGTAGTAGTTGGTTTCCTGGGCTCCACCACAAAGCACCATCTCCTGCAGACCCTGACGGATGAGCATAAAGCCCAGACCAATGGAATGACTTCCGCTGGCACAGGCTGCACTAATGGTGAAGTTGACACCACGCAGATGGAAAATGGTGCTGAGGTTCATATTCACCGTCGAGTTCATAGACTGGAAAACCAGTCCATAGCCCAACATGGCCGAGTCATGCTTCTCATCCATAATCTTCGAAGACTCAATGACTGGCTTGGCCGATGAGTCGTTGCCAAAGATGCAACCTACCTCATTGATGCGAAGATATTCGTCGCTGATGCCTGCCTGTTCGAAGGCTTGGCGACTGGCCATATAGGCATATTGAGCCTCTTCCGACATGCCTGCACGTGTATGACGGTCCAGCATCTGCTTGGTGATGACTGGCGTCTCGACAATTCCCGTCAACCCAGAACGATAGCCATAGGTCAGACGCTCAGGCTGAAGCCCGATGCCTGACTTGCCGTTATAAAGTGCGTTTCTTACGGATTCTATATCTGTTCCCAGACATGACCAGATGCCCATGCCCGTAATGACTACTCTTCTCATGTGTATAGTCCACCATTAATGTTGATTACCTCGCCTGTGATGTAGGCTGCATCGTCCGATGCCAGAAATGCCACCAAGGCAGCAACCTCGTCTGGCAAACCGAAACGTCCCACAGGTATCAGTTTCTTCAGTTCGTCTACAGGCAGTTCCTTGGTCATATCCGTCTCTATAAAGCCTGGAGCAATAGCATTGACTGTAATGTTGCGTGGTGCGACTTCCTGCGCCAGAGCCTTTGTCGCACCAATCAAAGCAGCTTTGGCTGCGCTGTAGTTGGTCTGACCTGGAAGGCCCTTCACTCCTGAGAGTGAGGCCACATTGACTATTCTGCCACCTCGTTTGCGAGGCATCATATGCTTCAGCAGCCGTCTGGTAATATAGAAAAAGCCATCAAGTGTGGTGTCCAATACCTGATGCCAGTCGTCATCAGACATCATGAACATCACATTGTCACGACGAATGCCCGCATTGTTCACCAATACAGAGATGTAGTCGTCAGGATGCCCCGCTTCCCACAGGTCTAAGGCCTCGTCAACATCTTGCTTGTTAGAGACGTCGAAAGGCAGCAACTCTGCCCTTCCCCCATTTTGCTCTATCAGAAGCTGAGTTTCCTGGGCTGCTTCTTTGTTGGAGTTGTAGTTAATAACAACGGGCATGCCCATATTGGCCAGTCTGACACAAATGGACCGTCCAATACCTCTTGACCCTCCTGTAACCAATATATATTTCATGAGCGTGCAAAGGTAGTCATTTTTTGGCAAAAGGCAAAGAAAAAGCGGAAAAACTAATAAATAAGGTTGAAATCAAAGTAAAATACATAGTATTTTCCTTACTTTTCCGATATGTAACCAACTGAGCAGGAATCGTATTACGACTGAAGGGTGCTCACATTACGATTGAAGGCCCTTCATATTACGATTGAACGATGCTCACATGACGATTGATTTTTACTTTCATCCGTTTGTTAATAAAAATCAACACAAAAAGAGAGCAAAACATTGCCCTCTTTCCATCACTTTTGTGGAGCTGGAGGGAGTCGAACCCTCGTCCAAACAAGGAAACCATACGCTTTCTACATGCTTATTCCAGACTTCATTTTCGTGCTGTGACAAGACCTGGACCACCCATCAACAACCTTATCTCCTAAAATTTCATTCCCCAGTCGGAGCACCCGGGAAACTATTTCCGATGAATCCTGCACCGCTTGATCCTCAGATTCGGAACCACGTCCTTGGAGCGATGTCTCGTTCCCTCACCTTGTAAGGGAATTAAGCCAGTAAACTACTGTACTTCGTTTAGGCAGCGAGAGCGTACTTGTTTTCGCCAATTAATTGTTCGACCGAATGGATTATGGAGTATACAGCCGTCACTCCGCATGCTTACGTACCATCTCATCTTGCTGTCAAATCCAGTCAACCCCAAGTATAAAATGTCGTAATTCGGCTGCAAAGATACAAATAATTTATGAATTATGCAGTATTTCCCATAAAAAATTGTACTTTTGCGCAATATTTCGCTATACGACGTGTTATATATAATAATGTATACAACAAACATATGAAACGAATAGTTACTACTATAGTTAGTCTCTTATTGGTATTTTCCATGAGCTGGGCACAGTCTGGAATGACAGATAACCAGGTGATGGACTATGTGATAGAGCAGAACGCTCAAGGCGTCTCGCGCCAAAAGATTGTAACCCAACTGATGCAGCGTGGTGTGACCATCGAGCAGATTCGTCGCATCCAGAAGAAATATCAGAAACAGATAAAGAATGGCGCTTTGGGAGCCGAGGACATCACTGCCGGCTCAAAGGAGGTCAAGACCCGCTTGCGAGAGGCTAATGGTGAGAAGCGTGAGGAACAAAAGAAAACGGACAAAAAGAAGGCTTCTCAGTTCCGCGTCAAGGATACGAAGAAGAAAAACCAGATTCAGAAGCACACCTATGACGACGACGATACGGACTTTGTCGAGATGGACGAGGCCATGGACTTCATGATGCCCGACTCGCTGAAGTACTATTACGAAGAGGAAAAGCCTGAGAAACGTAAGATTTTTGGCCATGACGTGTTCAACAACAAAGATCTCACCTTCGAGAGCAGCATGAATCTGGCTACCCCGCAGAACTACAGGCTGGGGCCTGGAGACGCTGTAAACATCGACATCTGGGGATCCTCACAGGAAAGCATTACCGAGACGATATCGCCTGACGGAACCATTACCATAGAGGACATTGGCGTCATCCAGCTGGGAGGTTTATCCGTCAGCCAGGCCAAGAGCAGACTCAAGAACGTCTTAGGTCCTCGCTTTCAAGGGTCAAAGATAGACCTGACGCTGGGCCAGACTCGCACCATCACCATCAGCGTCATGGGCGAAGTCAAGGTTCCTGGAACCTATACCCTTTCTGCCTTCGCCACCGTCTATAACGCCCTCTACATGGCTGGTGGCCCTAATGAGATTGGAACCTTACGCAACGTGAAGGTTTATCGACATGGGAAACTCATCTCCAATGTCGACGTCTACGACTTCCTGCTCAACGGCAAGCTGAGTGGCGACGTCCGTTTGCAAGACAACGACATCATTACCGTCAGCCCATACGAGGCGCTGGTCAACATAACCGGCAAGGTAAAGCGCCCCATGTTCTACGAGATGAAGAAGACGGAGAGCGCCGCAACCCTGTTGCGCTATGCTGGTGGATTTACTGGCGACGCCTATACCAAGGCCATCCGCATCAATCGCAAGGCAGGCCAGCAGTATTCAGTATTCAGCGTAGGCGAGTTCGACCTGAACAGTTTCAAACTCATGGACGAAGACTCTGTCAGCGTTGACTCCACCCTCACCCGCTATCAGAACATGGTGGAAATCAAAGGTGCCATCTTCCGTCCCGGCATGTATCAGGTAGGAGGCAACATCAGTACCGTCAAGGCTCTGGTTGAAGCTGCTGACGGACTGACCGAGGGAGCCATTGGCCAGCATGCCGTAATGCACCGCATGAAGCCTGACCGCACATTGGAAGTGAAGAGTATTGACATTCGTGGCATCTTGGAGGGAACCTCGCCTGACGTTCCCCTACAGAACGAGGATGTTATCTATATTGCCAGTCGCGAGGAGCGAAACGAGAAAAAAACCGTTACAATCAACGGCGAAGTGCTCTACCCTGGCGTTTATAAATATGCAGAGAATGAAACCATTGAAGATCTGATTCTGCAGGCAGGAGGACCTACCGAGGCAGCATCCATGGTTAAGGTTGACGTGGCTCGTCGCATCACCAACCCATATGCATCGGAAGCAGAGGATCAGATAGCCCAGACCTTTAGCTTTAAGCTGACACCTGACTTCTCCATCGCCGACCAGCCCGACTTCATACTGCAGCCTTTCGATGAGGTTTATGTTCGCCGCAGCCCTAACTATACGGAGCAGCAAAACGTGACGGTCGAGGGCGAAGTACAGTTCGAAGGCACCTATGCGCTATCCAATAAGGGACAACGCCTCAGCGACGTCATCAAACAAGCAGGAGGACTGACCAAACGTGCCTACCCGGAAGGTACCAAGTTGCTGCGCCTCATGACTCCAGACGAGCGCGAGATGATGGAAACCGTACTCCGTACTGCCCAGCGCAACTCGGGCAAAGACTCTATCGACATCCGCAAACTGATGGTCAACGCTAACTACCCTGTAGGCATTGAGCTCGACAAAGCGCTGAAGAATCCTGGCAGCGACGATGATCCCGTACTGCGAGAAGGCGACCGCATCGTCGTTCCTCGCTACGATGGTACCGTCAAAATCAATGGCGAAGTGCTCTATCCTAATACCGTATATTATAAGGAAGGAAAAGACACGGACTATTATATTGAGCTTGCAGGCGGAACTACGACAACGGCTAAAAAGAGTAAAACCATCATCATCTACATGAACGGCATGGTAGCCCGTGCAGATCGTAAGCACAAGCCAGCTCCAGGCTGTCAGATCGTTGTTCCCACCAAGCGTCAGCGCCAAGGCTTCGGCCTGCAGCAATGGCTCAGCATAGGAACCACAGCAGCCTCCCTCGGCACCATGATTGCCACCATTGCTAATTTGACGAAGTAAAGAATTATGGAAGAGAACGCAACGACAAAACTTAAGGTTATTGACCTTAGAAAAGGAATTAAAATTCTATGGAAGAGCAGAATAACATTGGCTAAGACTCTCACCATTGCTTTCGTTCTTTCTTGCATATACATTTTCAGCCTTCCAAGATTCTATATTACTGACACAAAATTGGCGCCTGAAATTGAGAGTTCCTTAGGCAAAGGAACGCTAAGTTCCATTGCATCATCATTCGGCTTCGATATTGGAGAAATGCAAACAACTGATGCCATAACTCCTTTGCTATATCCTGATTTGATGGATGACAATGGATTTGTTACTAGTCTTTTTAGCATACAAGTAGTAAGTAAAGATCGGAAAATAGATACGAACTATTATGACTATCTGGAAAATGGACAAAAAGAAGCATGGTGGTGTTCCATCTTCAATATATTTAAACAGAATACTCTAAAAGATAACTCAAAGATTCTTGACCCCTACAATCTGACTAAAGAACAAGAGGAAATAGCCAAAGAGATTAGGAATAATGTCTCTATAAAAGCTAATTCCAAAAATGGAGTCATAACAATTACAACAGAAGCACAAGACCCTTATATTTGCAAGACACTTGCAGATTCCGTGAGATCGAAGTTAAGAACATATATAACCAACTACAGGACAAATAAAGCCCGTAGCGATTGGGAATATTACAAAACCCTTACTCAAGAAGCAAAGAAAATTTACGAACAGTCACGCCAAAAATATGCATCCTTCGCAGATGCCAATACTAACATGGCTTTGAAAAGTGTTGAATCAAAATTGGAAGACATGGAAAACGACATGCAGATTAAATTCAATACGTATAACACTTTAAACACACAATTACAGGCAGCCAAAGCAAAAGTTCAGGAACGCACACCAGCTTTCACCATTTTAAAAGGAGCATCTTCCCCCACTAAGCCTGCCGGTCCCAAACGAATGCTATTTGTTTTTATCATGCTTCTTGTTACATTCTTTGGAACATCGCTATGGGTTTTGCGACACAGCATTTCAGATATATTTGCATAATGTTATGTATACAACACGATGAAAGTTAGTTTTTACACACAATTAGGAATTATCATCAAGAAACTCACAGGGATTCAAGACATCTCTTTGGTGCGTAAAAACATAAAAAAAAATATTGGCAAGCATATCTACAATAAAAAATACACTCCTCAAGATATTATCAATACAATGGCATTATTAGGAGTTAAACCCGGAGGGGTTGTTTGCATCCATGCTTCCATGAAAGAATTCTACAACTATCAAGGCACAGCAAAAGAGCTGATAGATGCCATTATTAATTATCTTACACCAGAGGGGACACTGATGATGCCAGCTATGCCATTCACAGATCTTCGGGATATAAATCTTGATAATTACATATTCAATCCCAAAACAGACAAGACCGCAGCTGGTTATTTAGCAGAAACATTTCGTCAATACCCCAATGTCGTCAGAAGCATTAATGTCCAACATTCTGTATGTGCATTTGGAAAGCATGCAAAATGGCTTACTAAAGACCATCATCTTGGAAATAACTGTTGGGATGAATATTCTCCCTACTATAGAATGGTACAGTTAGGAGGTATTGTTGTCAATTTAGGTATGCCGTCATTCTATATCGGCACCTTTGACCATTGTGTTGAAGCTATCTTATACAAAGAGCATCCATATTGGCAACAGTTTTTTAACAAGCTGCAATCCTATCGATATTACAACGATCAAGGAGAAGTCAAGCAATATACTTGTCTTACTGGAGATTTGGAATGCAGAACCAGAGAAAAAAGACTAACAAAATATTTTAGTCCAGATATCCATAAAAAGAAACGTTTATCTAACCTATTGATAACCATGTACGATGCCAAGCCATGTTTAGAGAAAATGCTGGAATTAGGACGCCATGGTATTACTATGTATTATGTCCCTTCACCCCAAAAGTATAAGTTTTGAAAACGAGACTGAAAGACATACTTAAGACCTCACTACTGAAAGATACCGCCAAAATGTCGGTGAGTAACCTCATTATGTATATGTTGCCACTGATCGTTACACCTATCTTGACACGTTTATACACTCCTAGTGACTTTGGAGAATGGGGAATATTCTCTTCTTTCATCGTCATGTCGACTATAGTTCTTTTCTTAGGTTTTGAAAATATTCTCATACAAGCACCAAAGTATCAATTAGGTAATGCCATCAAATTGTGTATTGGTGTAAGCATGATTACTATTCTACTATTCGGACTATTGTTTATAACAGGAAACATCACAGGGAATAATTTCATTTCTACATTTCCTGGTTCTATACTTCTGTTCATTTACTTTGTATTCTATACTGTCTATACAATTTGCTATAATCTCTGTAACCGAAAGGAATTATATTATACATTAGCCTTTTCAAACATTGTTCTTGGATGTTCACAAGCTGCTTTCCGAATTCTTTTGGCATTTATTGGTATACAAATTGCAAATGGTCTGATACTTGGAACTACTTTGGCAGAAGGCATCACCGCTATTTTCCTACTTTGGACAATTACAAAAGGATCTGCTATTAAGCACAGGGCGAAAACAAGTTTTGTTCAACTAAAACAACTAATTTCGCAGTATAGGAATTTTCCTTTATTTGATGCGCCATCTTCCTTGTTATCATTTGCCGCCTTCAACCTTCCTGTTATTATTCTATCTTTCTATTTCGACAAAGCAAGTATCGGTTGTTTCTCCATTGTGTTTCAATTACTTTTGCTACCTATGTCTTTGGTTGGTTCAGCGATTGGTAAGGTCTATTATCAGCGCATCTCTATTTCGGTGCCAAACGATAACATTATTAGTGAAACCACCCATGCTGTTCTTCGAATCTTATGTGTTATATCCATCCTTCCCTTGTTATTTATAGCTTGTGGAGGGGACCAACTGATAATTCTCTTTTTGGGTAATCAATGGCATTCTGCCGGTAATGTTGCCCTTTGTCTTGCCTTATGGTCGTTTCCTACCATCTTGACCCAGCCGATATTACCTTTATTCCGTATTTTGAACAAACAAAGGACTTTACTGATATACGATTCCATGTATTTTCTATTGGGCATTGGGGGCATCATATTATTATGCCAACACACTAAGAATTTGTTTTTTATTCTATTCGTATACTCAGTATCCTGTTTCGTTGTCAAGATGGCACTCTTTTTAAAACAACTTTCACTCAGCCACCTCAATATACATCAATATATCAAGTTTCTGCCTGTATGGGGTATCTCTATCGCATTATTAATCATTAGACTTATAGCATGAAGAAAGTTATCAGTTTCATATTCGATGCAGATAGTATGGCTGGCAGAATTATCTGCTGCATCCTATACATATTGTTCTACGACTATATGTTTGAGAATTTCGTATACAAATTATTCTCATACATGGGTGGAGTAGATTATGTGGAGATGACTTTTCTTAAGCGGCTGTCATGGATTGTAATTTCTGTCATACCCATTATAGCCTATCAGAAAATAGAGGATGCTTCTTCATTTATTTGTCTTTTCTTATATTTGTTTGTTTATCTTCCGTTTGTTCATGCTCTTTTTACGCTATATGGTATCAGCAATTTGAGCCTCTATGCTTATACGGGTATTCTATGCTGCCTCTTCTTTTTGTATTTCTGTATCGGCAGATTTGGTACACCCCTAAAAAATCTTGATTTCAGTCCGTCTATTCCACTTGTATATATTGAAATCGCGACACTTCTTCTCACCATTATCTTTATTGCATTCAGAGCCAACTCCATGCATTTCGTTAACATATTCACACAACTGGATGTTCTTTATAGCCTGAGAGAAGAAAACTCAGAAAACAGCAGTGGGATTGGACTGATACTATACATACAAGGATGGCTGAGCGGAGCCTTCTATCCTTTTCTCTTAGTCTGTTATCTGAACCAGAAGAGTTGGTTAAAAACAATTGGAATACTATGTGGTTATATCCTATTGTTTATGGCTGACATGCAGAAAATAACATTTCTTTTACCTTTTGCTCTCATCGGGATGTATTATCTCATCAAACTTAAGGAAGAAATCATATGTATGCGGCTTCATTCCTATATTGTTTTAGGAGTGTCTCTTATTTCTATTATTCTTTTCATCATCCAAGATGAAAATAACAAAGTCCTATTCACATTAATATCTATTGTCCTTTTAAGAACTGTATGTGTAGCAGGATGGCTTACTCAAAATTACTATCATTTCTTTCAAGAGAATCCCTACACCTACTATACTCATATCAATATAGTTAATGCTTTAACAGGAGGTTACCCATATGATAGACCATTAGGGCAAGCTGTTGCGTATGGAGCCCAAAACGCCAATGCCAATATGTTCTTAACTGATGGCATGGCAGCTGCTGGACTTGTAGGAATCATTTTCATTGGCTGCATCTTCTTGGTTGTTTTATATTTTATTAACGCCATATCGTATAAATATAAAAAAACCGACCTCTTTGTTATCTTCTTACCATCGTTGGCATATCTGCTGAATGTTTCACTTTTTACCACTCTTTTGTCGAGTGGTCTTCTTATTCTCTTTGTCATACTGCTCTGCTTTGATACATCTTCATTAAATATTCGAAGTATAAATAACAATAAATAAGCCAATCACTTCGTTTATATTATGTATATGAAAGAAGACAAAAACAATATCTGTCTGATAACCAATATAGGAACTCACTACCGCCTGCCCATCTTTACAAAAATGGCAGAAGAGTTTTCATGTTCTTTCTTTCTGGGAGATAAACTTGATACAGAAATCAAGACTTTCGAATATTCAAACTTGCCAGGATTTAAAAAGGAACTTACCAACATTTTTTTTCATAACTTTTATTGGCAGTCTGGATCAGTTAAGCTGATTTTTTTGCCATATAAATACTATATACTTGACGGAGAACCTTATTGTCTTTCATCATGGATCATCCTATTATTGGCTAAACTTTGTGGAAAAGAAACCATTGCTTGGACACATGGATGGTATGGACGAGAGTCTGTTATTAAAAAAGTCATAAAAAAGGTGTTTTATAAGCTTCATTCCCGCTTATTGATATACAGTGATTATGCTATTCGGCTAATGGAAGACGTTGGTATTCCATCAGAAAAGATGTTTTGTATAGCAAACTCTCTTGATTCATACAAAGAAAAAGGGATAAGGGATACACTTCAAGTGACAGATATATATCAACAGCACTTCCACAATGAATCACCTACGATTATTTATTGCGGAAGGATTCAGAAACGAAAAAAACTGGAGATTCTAATAGACTGCATTGAACAACTTAAAGCAGAGGGACATCGTGTAAATGTTATTATGGTTGGTGAAGATGTTGACAATGTCAATATAGAAGCATATGCAGAAGAACATCGTGTTGGAGGGCAAGTATGGATGTATGGTCCGTGCTATGACGACAACATATTGGCTGAACTTTTCTACAATGCATCTGTTTGTGTTTCTCCTGGCAATGTAGGCCTTACAGCCATCCACTCGTTATCTTTCGGATGCCCTGTTATTACACATGGAGATTTTCCATATCAAATGCCAGAATTTGAAGCGATAAAACCTGGTGTAACTGGAGACTTTTACGAAAGAGGCAGCATCACGGATCTAAAGAACAAGATAAAGAAGTGGATTACCATCAGTGCTCCAGAAAGAGAAAAAACCAGAATGGAAGCGTTCAAGGAAATTGATACAAAGTGGAACATTGATTATCAAATAAATATTTTAAAAAAAGTATTAAGCGAATAATGTCTTACTTAAGAACAATAGCACGAAATATCGTTCTCGATACACTTGGTTTATTTTCGAAGCCTGCAAATGGTATACATATTCTAAATGGGCATAGAATACAAGATGAGATTGAACCTGAGACTTTTAGAGCCTTAATGCTCCAATTACAGAAATCAGTTCAGTTTGTCAAAATAGAAGAAGCCATACAAAGAATCTGCCACCATAAAACTCCAGATACACCAATGGTTGCATTTACCTTTGACGACGGATTTATGGAATGCTATGACATCTTTGCTCCTGTCTTGGAGGAGTTTAATACCAATGCCCTATTCTTTGTCAACCCCAATTATATTGACGGAGACGCCCATTATGTTGAGAACTTCAATAACACCATTGTGATGACCCCTGACAAGAAGCCTATGCGATGGCAGCACATAAAGGAACTTAAGCGACGTGGTCATATCATTGGGGCCCACACGATGGATCATTACATGATAAATAGCAACCAACAGGACGTCTTGGAATATCAAATTGTCGAATGCAAAAGGGTTATCGAACAGCAATTAGCATCATCATGTGACTATTTCGCTTTCCCCTATGGGAAACTAACACATGCCAACAAACTTTCCATTGATATTGCGTGCAAGTCGTATCAATATGTCTTCTCGCAATCAGACTATAAGAATTATTTCTCATTTAACGGACAAGTTATCAACAGACGACATTTTGAGCCATTTTGGCCATACAAACATGTGTCTTACTTTCTAAGTTGCAATAAAAAATATTGATGCTGACTCTACTTCAAATTAACATAACAGCCAACTGCGGATCTCATGGTAAGATTGCAGAAGAAATTGGGCAGCTAGCCATCTCATATGGTTGGCAGAGCCATATTGCATACGGGCGAAAAGCCCAACCGAGCCATTCACACCTGATTAGGATTGGCAGTATGTGGGATGAATATATCCACGGAATACAATCACGTATTATGGATAATCACGGGCTAGCATCGAGCAGGGCTACCAAACACCTCATTAAGACCATACAATTTATAAAGCCTGACATTATTCATCTTCACAACATTCATGGCTACTATCTCAACTACCCTCTCATATTCCAATATCTTGCAGAAGCTAACATACCCGTTGTCTGGACACTTCATGACTGTTGGCCAATAACAGGGCATTGTGCTCACTTTGATTCTATTGGCTGCGATAGATGGAAGATTGGATGCCACCATTGTCCAAACAAATCAAGCTATCCTGCATCATTAATCTTTGACAATTCCAAGAATAACTACACGCAAAAGAAGTATTACTTCAATTTGCCATCACAAATAACGATTGTTACTGTTTCAAAATGGCAGGAAGAAATTGTAAAAGATTCTTTTCTTAGGAATCATCCCACCGTTACCATCAACAATGGAATTAATTTGGACATATTCAAGCCAAAAAAGAAATTGATTTCAGATAACAAATTCCATATTTTAGGGGTTGCCTCCACATGGAACAAAGATAAAGGAATTGACGAGTTCGTCCAACTCAGCAAAATTATGTATTATGACATAACACTTGTAGGAGTCCCTGAACACGTAAGAAATAAACTTCCTCGACAAATCAACTGTATCGAGCATACAAGCAACGTACAAGAATTGGTGTCATATTACTCTAATGCTGACGTCTTTGTTAATCCCACCTATAATGACACTTATCCAACTGTCAATTTAGAAGCTCAGGCCTGCGGAACTCCAGTTGTTACATATGCTACAGGTGGAAGCCCAGAGACTATTAATTCAAAAACAGGAATCGTTGTCGAAAGAGGAAACATAAATGCATTAGTTGAAGCCATTGAGAGTATAAGGGCTAAATCCCCTACGGAAAGAGAATCAATTAGCATGTTATGCGCCCAACGAGCACAACTATTATTTGACCAAAAACTTTGCTTTTCGAAGTATATAGAATTATACCAAAAACTACTCAACAAAAAATTATGAAATACGGTTTTCCTTTTGTTTTTACAGTTTTACTATTGATATTCGCGTGTACTGATGACATCGGTATTCCTCCCAGCGAGCCACAGAACCCTGTTCTTTTGAAAATAAGCCAAGAGGGAAATAAGATTAGTGTAGTCCGTAAATATGTAATGACTCATGATTTGGATATTATTCTTGGTCCCTGTGGTGGCAATAATCTTGTGCAACTTCAACGCATTGCATACATACCTAACAATAGTGATTCTTTAGCAAATACAAATAATCAAGGACCAACTTATGTAAGTGCAACAGACTGGGTAGGTCCTTATTGGATGTCAGCAATCAACAACGGAAACGGCAATAGTGGATTTACAGGTGGTTGGCACGCTTATAATGGTGACTTTACAGGATCGCCTACAGCACGGACATCAAATGTTACTGTATATGTTGATGGAAAAGCAATAAAAAACATAAAGAACACTGTTTGTCAAGAAGCTAGTGTTGTTGTTGAGAACTTCCTTCAAGCAGGTAATACCAAAGAGGCTAACGGAAATGGTCGAGAAGTTTTAAAGGAAATAGTGACTTACCATTTCCGTCATGACACGATGGCTGTTAGCGTGCTAAGTGAAGCTTTAGAAGATCTCAACATCGAAATATATTATGGTCTGCAATCTTGTTTTGGCGGAAGAGTACGTATGTTCTGCGCAGACTCCGTATTTACCTGTCTTACTGATGGATATAACGGCACTATGGCTCGCGCCAGTAGTGCTGAGTGCACCATGGGTGATGGACATCAGGTACTATGTTTCCTTGACAGCATTGGCCTTGGGGCACAAAATCAGTATAATAAATGTAAGATTGACACCAATCGCCAATATTGCTTCACCTCTCCTTATGGCAAAACATACTTCCGACTAGTAGGTGAAGTTGGATTACCCATGAAGAAAGGAGAGACATGTTATTGGAGCGGAGGCTACATCTTCAAGGAAGAAGCTACCAACGCAACTCAAAAATCTTATACAGGAATTTCACACTGATCATCAAGGCATTGGTGTAGATGCCGTTCTCGCGGCAGCCACGGACGTCATCCTTGATGAGTTGCAGACGACTCTTGGCATTACGGGTGCTAGCGCCTCCTGTACGCATCGTCACAAAGTCTAAAGGTAGGTATTTTGCTTTGACATGGTGCTTCATAAAGAGGCGTACCATCATCTCATAGTCAGAACCTATGGCATAGTCTGTTTTGTAAAGACCTGCCTTTTCAAACACTTCCCTGCGACAATAGAATGAGGGATGAGCAGGCATAAAACCAAAACGAAGCCACATGGGAGAGAACTTCTTAGAAGAATAGTATCTTACACACTTGTCCGGCTGGACGTCATGGATAAAATGGATATCTCCATAAACGGCATCAAGGGATTTTTCTACAAAATATGGTACAAGACGTTCTACTACATCATTTGATGTAAAATAATCATCAGAATTCAGAATTCCAACAATTTCTCCTGTTGCCATCTGAATCCCTTTATTCATAGCATCGTATATACCACCGTCTCTTTCTGACAACCATTTCAACCTACCTCCAAAAAGTGGCGCAGATTTTTGAATAATATCCAAAGTTCCATCCGTTGAAGCACCATCAACAATGATATATTCAATATCGGCATATGTCTGTGCCAATACTGATTTTATCGTTTCATTTAATGTCCGTACACTATTAAATGTTGCTGTTATGATGGAGACTTTCATCAAAGCGTTTTTAATAAAACGTAATAGTCTTATGAATATTGTACTCACCATGATCATTTTGCAAACAAAACGAAAACCCTACCTTTAGTGTCAGATAGAGCCTGAACAGTACAGAGTGGAAAACTAGATGGAGTAAACATCATCTCTAGACGGGGCAAAGACTGGCATTGAGCCGGGCAATGACAGTCATCGAGCCGGGCAAAGTTTGGCAGCGGCCGGCTCAAAATCCCCTTGCAGAGCCCTGATTTTGTCAAACTGTTCAGCGAAATGTTTTATGAAAATCATGAAATTAACCTTCATCCTTCACTCTTTTATAGTTAAAATATTGTAATTCAATGATTTAAGCCACTTCTTTACCTTCACTAAACCTTCACTAAACCTTCACTAAACCTTCACTAAACCTTCACTAAACCTTCACTTATCCTTCACTCATCCGTCACTTTCATGCCGAGAAAGCATGATTTACATGCCGACAAAGCCCTATTCACATGCCGAGTAAAGGGTAGTCAGTCGTAATGTGAGTGCTCTTCAGGTGCCATTAAAGCAAAAAGTGAAGGATGAGTGACGGAAAAGTGAAGGATAAGTGAAGGTTTAATGATGGCTTTAAAGTTAGTTAACACCTTGTGGCACAATAAGTTACTTTCAAAAGAGTGAAGGATGAAGGTAGATTTTGAGATTTTGAGAAAAAAAATTGTGTTTATGTTTGACAAAATGATAAACATCTATGCTCCTGTCAGAGCGAATGAAATGTTTTCGGTGCATTCGAGGCGTTCAAATTTGGATGTATCAAGAAAAAGCGCTACCTTTGCAGCGATTTTGCAAAATTAGAGATTAAAGATGAAGATACTTTTATTAGGTAGTGGCGGGCGCGAGCACGCCCTGGCATGGAAGATTGCTCAGAGCAGCAAGTGTGAGAAGCTGTACATTGCGCCAGGTAATGCTGGCACAAGCAACTGTGGTGAGAATGTCAGCATGAAGGCTGACGATTTCGAGGCTATCAAGCAGTTTTGCGTGGAGAAGCAGATTGGCATGGTGGTGGTAGGTCCTGAGGATCCTCTGGTGAAGGGCATCTACGACGACCTGAAGGCTGACGCAAGGACGAAGGACATTCCCGTCATCGGTCCCTCAAAGGCTGGTGCTGTGCTGGAAGGCTCGAAGGACTTTGCCAAGGGCTTTATGCAGCGTCACCAGATTCCCACGGCCCGCCACGAGACCTTCGACGGAGAGCACCTGGAGGAGGGTCTGGCTTACCTTGAAACGCTGGAAGCACCTTATGTACTGAAGGCCGATGGTCTTTGTGCAGGAAAGGGCGTCCTTATCCTCCCTACCCTCGACGAGGCCAAGAAGGAGCTGAAGGAGATGCTGGGCGGCATGTTTGGCAATGCCTCCAGCCGTGTGGTCATCGAGGAATTCCTGAGTGGTATTGAGTGTTCTGTCTTCGTGCTGACAGACGGCGAGCACTATAAGATTCTGCCTGAGGCCAAGGACTACAAGCGCATTGGCGAACACGACACGGGTCTGAACACCGGCGGCATGGGCTCTGTCAGCCCTGTTCCCTTTGCTACCAAGGAGTGGATGCAGAAGGTGGACGACCGCATCGTACGTCCTACTGTTGAGGGACTGAAGGCTGAAGGCATTGACTATAAGGGCTTTATCTTCTTTGGACTCATCAACGTCAAGGGCGAACCGATGGTCATTGAGTACAACTGCCGCATGGGCGATCCGGAGACCGAGAGCGTCATGCTTCGACTGAAGTCAGACATTGTAGACCTGTTCGAGGGCATTGCTGAAGGCCGTCTGGACAAGCGCGAGATAGCGTTCGACGAGCGTGCTGCAGTCTGCGTCATGCTGGTTTCCGGCGGATATCCCCAAGAGTACAAAAAGGGCTACCCCATCACAGGCATCGACCAGGTGGAGGGCAGCATCGTCTTCCATGCAGGAACAGCCCTCAAGGATGGTCAGGTCGTCACCAATGGCGGACGCGTCATCGCTGTCTCGTCATATGGCAAGGACAAGGCCGAGGCCTTGCAGAAATCATTTGATGAGGCTCAGAAGATACAATTCACCGACAAGTACTTCCGTCGTGACATTGGTGCAGACCTGTAAATGAGGAAACGACTACAGAACAAGGTTGCAGAAAGCAAGTTGGCCTTACCTGTGACAACCATCTATGCCACAGGCGTTTGGCTGCTCTGCGGACTTATCCAGCAGCAATGGTGGGCACAGTTCGTCTGCTTTGGTGTATCGGCCATTCTCATGGCAGAGATGAACAACACCAATGCACTTATCCGCATCTACTCGCGAATGGTGAGTTGTTCGTTCCTTGTCCTGACCTGCTGTGCCTGTTTCCTGTTTCCGTTTGCACACAAAGGCATCATGGAGGTGTGTATCATTGGCTCCATGTTCATGCTGTTTATGAGCTATCAAGACAAGCAGTCCGGAGGATATACCTACTACGCATATCTGCTGTTTGGAACGGCCAGCATCTTCTATGCCCAAGTGCTGTACTACCTGCCCTTGCTGTGGCTCCTGTCAGCCACCCAGCTGCAGTCATTGTCCTGGCGAACGTGGGGAGCCTCGGTACTTGGATTGCTGACACCTTATTGGTATGAGTCCTGTCTTTTGGTGTGGGCTGGCGATTTCACGCCGCTCATCAACCACTTTGCGAGACTGGCTGCCTTCAAAGTCCCGTTCGACTTCTCTATCCTGAGTACCAGTCAGATAGCAACCTTCGCACTCGTTGGCATGGCCGCCATTACAGGCATCATCCATTACATCAACAAGCACCACGACGACAAGATTCGCGTCCGGCTCATCTTCGGTTTCTTCATCTGGACTGATTTGGCAACAGCCTTATTCCTGATTTTGCAGCCACAGCATTATGACTGTCTGATGCGCATCATGATTATCTGTACTGCTCCTCTGATAGCCCACTTCCTGGCGTTGACCTCAACCAAGATGACCAACATCGCCTTCTGCGCTTTCATAGTCCTTACATTAATACTAACAGGTTACAACATATGGATGTTTTTATCTCCCTCCTGATAAGCTATGGCTATTGGGGCATGCTGGTAGTAGCCTTCATAGCCGGATCGTTCTTCCCCTTCAGCAGCGAGGCGGTGATGGCGGGATTCCTGGCTGCCGGGCTCGACCCGTGGCTGCTGATTATCTATGCCACCATCGGCAATGTCTCTGGAGGCATGTTCAACTATTTCGTGGGGCGACAAGGCAAGATTGAGTGGATAGAGAAATACCTGCACGTCAAGCAGAAAGACCTGGACAGGGCACAGCGGTTCATGGCCGGACACGGTGCGTGGATGGGCTTCTTTGCCTTCGTGCCTGTCCTGGGGAGTGCCATCACGATAGTCCTGGGCCTGATGAGGGCCAATATTCCCATCTCGCTGACCAGTATGACCATCGGAAAATTCCTGCGTTACGTACTGCTTGTCTATGGTGCACAATTGTTAATATAATATAGCGGAAGCTAATTTTTCAATTTTCCGTCTTCACTTTTCACTTAATTTTATTACCTTTGCAAATTAATTAAACTGACAATAGAATGAAACAATTCAGACTTGTGGACAATATCATGGGCTGGCTGGCGTTTGCCATCGCTGCTGTGGTGTATTGCTCCACTATCGAGCCAACAGCCTCGTTCTGGGACTGTCCGGAGTTTATCTCTACTGGTTACAAACTGGAAATCGGTCACCCGCCCGGTGCACCATTCTTCATGCTTACTGCCAACCTATTCTCGCAGTTTGCCTCTGACCCCAGTCAGGTAGCCTATATGGTCAACACGATGAGTGCCCTGCTCTCTGCAGCCACCATCCTGTTCCTATTTTGGACCATCTCGCACCTGGTGCGCCGTCTGCTCATCAAGGATTGGAGCCAGCTGACCACAGCCAAGATGATTGCCATTGAGGCATCAGCCATGGTGGGCGCGCTGATTTACACCTTCAGCGACACCTTCTGGTTCTCTGCTGTCGAGGGTGAGGTCTATGCCTATTCATCAGCCTTTACCGCTGTTGTATTCTGGCTCATCCTGAAATGGGAAGACCAGGCCGACCAGCCGCATGCAGACCGTTGGTTAGTACTAATAATGTACATGACGGGCTTGTCTATTGGCGTTCACCTGCTAAACCTGCTGTGCCTGCCTGCCATCGTGCTGGTCTACTACTACCGGAAATTCCCCACCGACAATCCCAAGCGCGACCTGAAGGGATCGCTCATAGCCCTCGGCATCTCCGTTGTCATCCTGGCAGCTGTGCTTTATGGCGTCGTCCCTGGCATCGTACAGGTAGGCGGCTGGTTCGAACTGCTGTTTGTCAACATGCTCGGCATGCCATTCAATACAGGTGAGATTATCTACATCTTCCTGCTTATCGGCATCATCATCTGGGCCATCTACGAAACCTACCACGACCTGAACCAGAAGCGCCAGAACATTGCCTTCCTTCTGGCTGTAGCCATGCTGGGTATTCCCTTCTATGGCCATGGATGGAGTGCAGCCATCATCGGACTGGTGGTACTGGCCATCATGTGGTTCATACTGAGCTACAAACAAGGTAAGAAGCTCCTCGTTTCAGCACGTATCAAGAACACCTCCCTGCTCTGCATGCTGATGCTGATGATTGGCTACTCATCGTATGCCCTCATCGTCATCCGTTCAGCAGCCAACCCACCCATGGACCAGAACTCACCAGAGGACATCTTCACCCTGGGCGAGTACCTGGGTCGCGAGCAGTACGGCCAGCGTCCACTCTTCTACGGGCAGGCCTATACCTCACAGGTTGCCTTGGAGAAGGACGGCGAATACTGTCGTCCCGTCATGACCAATGGCGACCCCGTATGGCAACGCAAGGAGAAAGCTTCACCAGACGAGAAGGATGAATACTTCGTTGTACGCACCAAAGACGAATATAAATATGCCCAGAACATGCTGTTCCCACGCATGTATAGCTCTTCCCACCGCGATGCTTACGAGAGTTGGATGGGGGGCGTCAGTGGCAGCGAGGTACAGTACGACCGCTGTGGCGAGATGGTAAGCGTCAAGGTACCCTCACAGTTTGAGAACCTGCGCTTCTTCATCAGCTACCAGTGTAACTGGATGTACTGGCGCTACTTCATGTGGAACTTTGCTGGTCGTCAGAACGACATACAGGGTAATGGAGAGCTGGAGCATGGCAACTGGCTGAGTGGCATCGAGTGGTTCGACGACTGGCGTCTGGGCGACCAAGACCTGTTACCCGACGAGCTGAAGAACAACAAGGGTCATAACGTGTTCTACATGCTGCCTCTGCTGCTGGGTATTATCGGACTCTTCTGGCAGTCACTGGCCAAACACCATGGCTCCAAGCAGGACCAGACGGGTATCCGCCAGTTCTGGGTGGTCTTCTTCCTGTTCTTCATGACAGGTCTGGCCATCGTCATCTACCTGAACCAGACACCGATGCAGCCTCGTGAACGCGACTATGCCTATGCAGGGTCTTTCTACGCCTTCGCCATCTGGTGTGGCATTGGCGTGGCAGCCATCATCGAGATGTTAAGGGAAAAGATTAAGAGTGAGAAATTTGCTACCGCTATCGCAGCCCTTGTCAGCATCGTCTGCCTGATGGTTCCTGTGCAGATGGCCTCTCAGACCTGGGACGACCACGACCGTTCAGAACGTTACACCTGTCGTGACTTCGGACAGAACTACCTGATGTCGCTGCAACAAGAGAACAATCCTATCATCTATACCAATGGCGATAACGACACCTTCCCCCTGTGGTACACCCAGGACGTAGAGGGCGTGCGTACTGATGCCCGCGTCTGCAACCTCTCTTATCTGCAGACAGACTGGTACATCGACCAGATGCGCCGTCCTGCCTATGACTCGCCTTCCGTACCCATCTCGTGGGAACGTATCGAGTACTGTGCAGGCACCAACGAATACATCACCGTCGAGCCCAGCATGAAGGAAGCCGTACTGGCACACTACAAGGAGAATCCTGAGCAGGCCCGGGAGCAGTTCGGTGACGAGCCCTTCGAGTTGAAGAACGTGCTCAAATACTGGGTACGCTCCAAGAATCAGGACCTGCACATGATTCCTACCGACACGCTCTACATGACCATTGACAAGGAGGCTGTCCGCAAGAGTGGCATGATGATGGCTACCGACTCCATCCCTGACAAGATGGTCATCTCCCTCAAGGGTAAGCATGCCCTCTATAAAGGCGACCTGATGATACTGGAGATGCTGTCTGAGTGTAACTGGACACGTCCCATCTATGTGGCTGTCAGCGTTGGCGAGGATAACTACATCAACCTGGGCGACAATACCATCACTGAGGGCCTGGCCTACCGCATCACGCCTTTCACCACCACCAATGGCGGCAAGTCGATTGATGGCGTGAAGAATTTCGACACAAAGCGTACTTATGATAACATCATGAACCGCTTCAAGTTTGGTGGCATCGACAAGCCTGGTATCTATCTCGACGAGACAGTAACCCGTATGTGCTATACCCATCGTCGCATCATGGCTAAGCTGGCTCTTGAGCTGATTAACGAGGGCAAGGACGAACAGGCAGAGAAAGTGCTGAGCTACACAGCCAAGATGATACCGAGCTTCAATGTTCCTCACAACTATAGCAGCGGTTCTATGGACTTGGTTCGTGGCTGGGCCAGCATTGGCAAGGCCAAGGAGGCCAAGGCCATCATGGATGAGCTGTGGACTACTGCCAGCCAGTATTTGCGCTGGTACTGCTCACTGGAAGGATACCGCTTCGATGCAGCTCAGAACGATTGTGCCATCCAGCTCTACATCATGCAGCAGCTCATTGCCATTAGCGACACCTTCGACCAGAAGTGGGCCGACAAGCACATGCAGGAGTTGAACCAGATGGCGGCAATCTATGAGCAGAAAGGCGGCAACCTGGGATATTAGAAAGCCAACAGCTAACTGATAAAAGCTAACTGCAATGTTTATCGAGCAACCTGCCAAGTGGCTACGATGGCTTTACCCCAAAGCGCTATGGCGTATGGATCGTCATGAGAGGTCGGTATACCTGACCTTTGATGACGGTCCTATACCCGAGGCTACGCCGTTTATCCTCGACGTGCTGAAGCGCTATCATATCAAAGCCACGTTCTTCATGGTAGGCGACAATGCCCGAAAATATCCTGAGCTACACCAGCGCGTCATAGCCGAAGGACACCGTATTGGTAATCACACCCATAACCACATCGGAGGATTTAGCAATACCATCCGTGAGTACAGCTATAATGTAGAGAAGGCCAATGCCTATCTGCGTACCAATCTTGTTCGCCCACCCCACGGATGGATGCGCTTAGGCCAGTATGCCTGGCTTTCCCGTAAGTTTAAGATTGTCATGTGGGACCTTGTCACCCGCGACTACTCTAAATGGCTGACAGCAGAAGACGTACTCAACAACGTCAAACGTTATGCCCGTAATGGCAGCATCATCACCTTCCACGACTCTCTGAAGAGCATCGAGAAACTGCGTACTGCTCTGCCTATGTCCATCGAATGGTTACAAAATGAAGGCTACGAGTTCAGAATCTTCGACTGAACCCGTAGCTTTGTTTCGTTTTTAATGCTATTAGCTAAAAGCTAACTGCCAAAAGCCTTTCTCAGCAAGGACGTTTCTTTGGCAGGTTGAACACATCCTGCACTTCCTTCATCTGCTCGAAGGTCATGCCATCAGGCTCGGAGCCCATCGAGCGGGCACACATGTAGATGTTGGCAGCCTTGCAGAGCACATCGGTCTGGTCGAAGGCATCCATGATGTCCTGTCCTACAGCAACCGTTCCATGCTTCTCCCACATCACCACATCGTGTGTCTTAATCTGCTCCAGGGTAGCCTCAGCAAGTGCTACTGACGAAGGCATGGCATAAGGCACTATGCCTATACCCAGGGGAGCAAAGGCCAATGTCTCAGGAATCATAGACCACAGCACACGTGTCATTTCGTCACCCTTCAGGAAACGCTGTATATGGCTCATGGCCACCAGCTCGATAGGGTGTGTATGCAGCGTTGCCTTATAGCATGAGCCCGTCTCTAACAGGTAGTTCTGTAGCGCCAGATGAGTAGGCAGCTCCGAGGTGGGCACCACGTTCACATCGGCTATCACCTCGTATGAGGCACAGTCGTCACAGATGCGGATAATGGAACCGTTCTGCATGGGTTCCTTAGCCAGGTCGCGCATGCGCTTGCCTGTACCCTTGCAATAGAAATACTTACCTTTCAGCTGGGGCAGCGTCAGACCGATTTGTTTCACTGGCGAGATGGCCTCCATGGACTTGCATTCCTCATCCATATACTCCGTGACGTTGACGGTGATGTTACCACCATTACGCTCTGCCCATCCTTTCTGCCAGAGGTATCCCGTCACCTCGGCAATCTGATCAATAACAGCCTTCAACTCGGGACGGCCTTCTAATATACTTTTCATAATATACTTTTTAGAGGTGAGAGGTAAGAGGTGAGAGGTAAGAGAATTGTTAATTCGCAGCCTTTTGCCTCTTCCTACACCTTGTGTTATACTTTATCTTCGAATGTCTTTCTTAATGCAACCAACATTCTTGTGGTTTCTGATATAAATAATTCTTGTTCATCGAATTGTTGTTGAGAGATATAGCCAAGCAGTAATGAGGCCTCCAATTGACACATTACCTCCATTAATGAACCATTAGCAATTTCCAAGAAGTGAATACGCTCTTTATTTGAGAAACGCCCCATTCCTTCTGCAATATTGGAAGGGATTGATATCACTGCTCGCTGTATCTGATTCGTCAGTCCATGACGCTCAGAAGAAGGAAATGATTCTGTTAGCTGATAGACCCTCTTTACAAGTTCCATTGACTTATGGTAAACAACAAGTTTTCTGTAATAGAAATCATTCATGCCAACTCTCTCAACACATCAATAATTATCGCCATAACGTTCTTTAGTTATCTCTTCAAGAGATCTTGCGCGAGTTTTCGGAGAACCGACAACTCCAACTATTAATGATATTGCCAATAAAGCCATCATAATATAAGCTGCTGTAATTAGACCCTCACCCTCTTTTCCAAAAATATGTGTAAACGTTAAACCACCAAAAGCACATAAACCACGTACTAAGAAGAACATGAAACCTTGTGCGCCGGCACGAAACTTTGCAGGGAAAAGTTCTGAGCCCCACAGAGCATAGAATATCTGAACGGACGTTCCGCCCTGAATACCCCACAGAATAGCAAATGCCCATAAGCCAAAAGTAGTATCAACGCCTGGCTCTAATACAACTATCCATGCCAAAATTGCAATGACAAGCCCAAACACATAAATTAACTTATGCTCAATTTTATCAATAAGTTTAGAAGTTATAAAAGTTATTCCTACAATAACTGCCCATTGTATGCAACTTGCCCAGTTTGCTTCTGCATTTGTCAGGCCTCCCACTTTCTCATAGATATGCTGTTGGAAGAAGCCCATCACTGATGCAACAAGATTCCAAGTAAGATAAATGCCTGCTAAGAAACAGACCGTTTTAACAGCCACCTTATTGGTGAACAGTAGGCGGATATTATCCATTAGACCATTCTGTTTCTCACCTGTGTTTTTTTGAGCAGTAAACTCAGCACTTTCCTGCAAGCCACGCTGCAAATTCCAAGCAATAAATGCAACAACGAACAGTGAGAAGAATACTATACGAGAAGAGAAAACTTTAACAGCATCGGTTAAAGTTGCGGTCTCTATAAATATCCCAGCAACACTTTTAACCCATCCGAAAAGTACACCCTCAGGAGCTAATAGCATCCCCAATAGGAGAATTATCATCGGACCGATGCCCCATGACATCTGCGAGATACAGATGTTACGACCTCGGTTGTTGACCTCGGATGACTCAGAGATATACGTCCACGAAGCAGGCACACCGACACCAACTGAGATTCCTGTGACCAAGAAGCCCAATAACAACATAGGGAAATTAACACTTAACATGATAAGCAATACTCCCGTCATATACACCAAAAGGTTATACGTAAATATAAACTTACGACCATACTTGTCGGCTAAAAAGCCTCCAATAATGGCACCTATAGCAGCACCTAAAGCATTTGCGCTAATAAAGTTCAACCAACCGAGATGCATTTCAGACAAGCCGAGATAGTTCTGCCATAGTGTTAAACCACTACCACCAGCCACAATTGCACCTGCATCCAAATAATTAGTAAGTGAAACTGCAATAGTACTTTTTAAACTTCCTTCTTTTTTCATAAACGTTATTATTTTTGAGGTGATTAGTGAGAGGTAAGTGATGAGAGAATAGCTTGCGCACCCTTCTCTGCCATTAGAACATTTCTCTTACCTCTCACCTCTTACCTCTCACCTCTTATAATTAACGACAAACTACGTCACACTCTATGTTGAAAATCTTGGCAACCTTCAGAATGGTGTCGATATGATGACCCACAGCTGCTGCCATATGATGCGTAGGACCTGCCTCACTCCACTTGTTGACAAACTCACGACAGCTCAGCGAGAACTTGGTGCGCATGTTGGTGTCGCCAAAGGTAAAGATAGGTCCTTCCTCGTTCACGCCCTCAGCCACCACAAACTTAAAGACACCGTTCTTGTCCTGTGTAATGGCCAGATAGGTCACAGGACCCGTGGGAGGATAGAACTGCGTCAGATAGCCACCTCCCGTCTTCCCGTGGAACACGGGCACAATCTTCATCGTAGGCTTGTGGGCCTGCGAGATATCGAAGTCGCCAGAGCCAGAGTGGCCAATGATGCAGATGTCTTTCGGGAAGTCAATAGAGTACATCTCAGCCAGCGTACCTGTGCCTGAGATGGTCTTCAGAATCGACATGGCCATAGCCACCTTCATGTCGCCCTCTACTGCACAAGCAGTATGCTGCTTGATGAGCATCGAGAAGGCAGGAATCAGCATAGAGTCGAGCTTGCCAGCTACACCCTGTGCGAAGCCAGCGTAGTGCGAGGCAATCATACCCAGCTGTTCGTCCTTGACCCACTGCTCGAAGGCAACGACGTATTTGGCCATATCCCACACTTTCTCAATGGTTCCCCCACCCTCGATGTCGAAGGTGTCCAAAATATCCTGAGCCTTGGCCTTGATAGCGGCCTCGTCAGTGATATTGTCAGCAATAGCCCACATCTGCTCCCAATCGAACTGCTTGGTATAGACAAACATACGATGGTAGAGGTTGGTTTCGTCAATGTAGAGGTCCATCATGCCTGGATAGGGACGACCTATCTGGGCTATATTCGTATCGCGGAAACGACGACGCACCTGTGCTGCACGGCACCAGTCCTCTATCTCTGCCTGTACCTCTGGGTCGCCTCCCTCTACTACGCCAGTGATGACAGCAGAGCGCTTGCCGGCACGATTCAGGTCAGCCACCATCTCGCCAATGGCACCACAGGCATACAATTCGCCCAGCCAGGTGGGAATGTCCGTCTTGTCATAGTCGGGAGCCAGTTTCTTCTGTACGTTCACAATCACAACAGGTACGTCGAGGTCACGAACAGCAGGCAGCATATTATAAGATGTACAATAGGTCAGCATCTGGAGAATCACCAGGTCTACATCAGCAGCACGGAACTTGTCACCTGCTGCCATCGACTGCTCCTTGGTAGTCACCATGCCACCATCAATGATGTCAATGGTGTTGGGCAACGTCTTTTTAAAGGTCTCATACTGTGCCTCGAACTCAGGTACGAGTTGAGGGAACTGTGGCAGGTATGCACCCAGCGCAATGCTGAACACACCTACTCTTGCTTTGGTTTCAACTAATGGTTTTGCCATAATGATCTTATTATTTTTTATTTGTTACTTTTAGATATTTCTCGTAAGCCTGATCCCATGCAGCCTTGTCGCCTGTCGGATGGTAAGATACCATTTCGACGCTATTGGCTATAATGGCACGCATCGCCCAGATGTCGCTGACCAGTCCTGAAGCCTTGGCTTGTAGCATGATGTTACCTATAGCCGTACACTCTTGAGGACCTGCCAGCACCTCAACGCCCAAAGCGTCAGCAGTAAACTGGTTCAGGTACTTGTTCAGCGAGCCACCGCCAATGATGTGTAGCATGTCGAGTGGGAACGAGGCGAAATCCTTTAGCCATCCGAACACCTGACGATAGCGCAAGGCCAGCGAGTCGAAGATGCAACGGCATATCTCCGCAGGTGTCTCAGGAACAACCTGCTGTGTGTCACGACAATACTGCTGTATGGCCTTAATCATCGAGGGAGGATTGGCAAACATGGCATCATCAGGGTTGATAATGCTACGGAAGGCCTCTACCTGCATGGCAGAGCCCTGCAGCTCCGGATGACTCAGCTGGCGCACCTCCTCAGGCCATTCCTTACGACAGCGCTCATAGAGCCACATGCCACAGATGTTCTTCAGGAAACGCGTCGTACCCTCTATGCCACCCTCATTGGTAAAGTTCAGCTCGTAGCTGCGCTCATCGATAATCGCCTGCTTGGTCTCAATACCCATCAGACTCCATGTGCCACTACTCAGATAGGCAAAACTCTCGTCCTTGGCAGGTACAGCAGCTACTGCACTGGCAGTATCATGCCCAGCAACAGCTATCACTGGCACAGGCCCCAGCCCTGTTATCTTCTGCACCTCCTCTGTCAGCACGCCAATCTTTGTTCCAGGCTGTACCAAGCGTCCAAAATGCTCAGGAGTCAGGCCGACGCTCTCTATGAGCTCTTCCGACAGTTTACCCGTCTTGGGATTAAGCATCTGCGATGTTGAGGCGATGGTATACTCGCATACCGCCTCTCCTGTCAGCATCCAGCTCAGCGCATCAGGCACAAACAGTACCTTCTTACAATGCTGCAATGCCGAATTGCCAGCCTTACGCATAGCATGCAACTGGAACAGCGAGTTGAAGTTCATAAACTGGATGCCCGTAATATCGTACACCGTTTTCTTGTCCTTCACATGCTGCAGATAGTCATCTATGGCCTCAAACGTATGGGGGTCACGATAGGCCATGGGATTACGCAAGATAGCATGATCCTCACCTATGAACACAAAGTCCACTCCCCACGTATCAATACCTATGCTGGAAATGTCCAACCCACGCTTGCCCACTATCTGCAGACCCTTAATCATCTCAAAGTACAAGGCGTAGATATCCCAGTAGAAATGACCTCCTGTCTCTATCAGGTTGTTAGGAAAACGGGTAATCTCCTCCTGCTCCAGCTTCCCGTCTGAAAGCGTACCCAAGATGGTACGTCCACTCGTCGCCCCTAGGTCGACAGCAAAGAAATACTGCTTCATATTTATTCGTTTATAAATACCTATTTATATATAGACGCACTTCAGCCTAAAAAGTCCTCACTTCCCTGGACTCGTGTTTTCCTGGATAATGGGGTTGGAGGGATTGATGAAGGCGAAGAGGATGGCACTGATGACGAGCATAAGAGCTATCATGTAGAGTGGCAGGTTGTAATTGCCCGACTGTTGTACAAGCTCGCCAAAGAGAATGCCACAGCAGAAACCTCCTATGTTGCCAGCTGTATTCATGGCACCGGAGAGGGTTCCTGCCTGCTGTTTGCCAAGGTCGATACACAAGGCCCAGGCAGAGGGCAGCATGAGGTCGAAGATACCAAAGCAAAGCGACAGGAAGATGAATACGGCCATCTTGCCAGGGATGAAGGCTGCAAGGAACATGCATACGGCAGAAACAGCCAACGATGTAGAACCCAGCGCCTTACGTCCTATGCGGATGCCATACTTCTGTGTCAGCAGGTCTGTCAGGTGGCCTCCTGCTATATTACCTATCATACTCATAATGAAAGGTACAGCGACAGCATAGGTCAGCTCTGTCTTGTCAAAGCCTCGTCCCAGTTCCATAAAGGTAGGGAACCATGAGAAGAAGAACCATGAGCCGAAGGTATAGAAGAAATACATGGTGCAGAGAAGCCAGAACTGCTTATTCTTCAAAATATCCGACCAGATGCTTTTCGAGCTTATAGGTGTGGCATGAGCGGTAAGAGGCTCCTTGTCGCGATAATACCAATACCACACGACAGCCCACAAAATGCCCATGGCACCTTAAAGGTAGAATGCTGCCCGCCAGCCAACAGACATCATTACGGGTATGACGACAAAAGGCGTCAGAGCACCTCCCATACGTGATGCTGCCCAGACGTAGCCCTGTGCCTTGCCTACCTCCCCTTTCTCAAACCAGCGCGAGATAACACCTGTCGAGCATGGTGACGAGCCAGCCTCTCCAATGCCAAACATAAAGCGTATAACCAACAGCGAGGCCAGTCCTCCTGCCAAGCCTGTAAAGGCCGTGAACAACGACCACCATAACACAATGGCAGCCAATATCTTACGATGTCCAAAACGATCGCCTAAGGCTCCCATGGGAATCTGCATCAGTCCGTAGGAGAGGATGAAGGCACTCTGCACCCATCCCCACTGCGAGGGTGACAGATTGAGGTCATGCATGATGCTCGACCCTGCCACACTGATGTTGATGCGATCGAGGAAGGTCACCATGCCCAAGATAACGAGCATGGTGAGTATTACATTTTTACGTGTTTGTTTTAGTTGTTAGTTCGTTCTGAGTGCAAAGGTACAAAAAATTTCTTAAAAGCCTACAAATCTTTCCTATTTATTTTGCACTTTGACAAGTTATTCGTACCTTTGCATCAATGAAATCGAAAATGATAAGAATGCTCGCCTTGGGAGCATGGCTGATGAGTGTCAGCATCCCTCTGGCAGCACAGGATAACCACAAGCCACAACCCTCACAGCAACATCACCACGGAGAGGATTCTACAGACATCTTCTTTCGCCACCTGAAGCTTAACGAGCTAGTGGTGACAGGTGTTACCGGTGACACCAAGCTGAAGAACTCTACAACGCCCATTACTATAGTGAGCGCCAAGGAACTGCGTTCCACATCGTCTACCAATGTCATTGATGCCATTGCCAAGCAACCAGGCATGGCACAGCTGACGACAGGTAGCGGCATCTCCAAGCCCATCATCCGTGGATTAGGATACAACCGCGTTGTTGTCATGAGCGAGGGTGTACGTCAGGAAGGCCAGCAATGGGGCGACGAGCATGGCGTAGAGGTAGATGGCGGAGCAGTGAGCTCTGTTGAGATTCTGAAAGGCCCTGCCTCACTGATGTATGGCTCTGACGCCATGGCAGGCGTTGTCATCCTGCACAGCCAGCCCATCCTGCCTGAGGGTAGCCTGCGTGGCGATGCCAGCACAGAATACCAGACCAACAATGGTCTGCTGGGCTACTCGCTGAACATGGCAGGCAACCAGCATGGCTTTGTATGGGATGCCCGCTGGAGTGGCAAGATGGCTCACGCCTATAAGAATAAGTACGACGGCTATGTCCCTGGCTCACAGTTCAAGGAGATGTCAGGCCGACTGATGATAGGCCTGCAGAAGCAGTGGGGCCACTCACGCCTCACCTGGACCTCACACCACCTGACACCTGGCATCGTGGAAGGTGAGCGTGACACTGAGACTGGCGAGCTGGAGCACGAGGAAGGCTGGACCGGTTGCCAATATGGCAAGACGCTGCCTTTCCAGCAGGTGAAGCACTACAAGCTGGTGTGGGACAACTCCCTGAACCTGGAGAAAGGCTACCTGAAGGCCATCATCGGCTATCAGCAGAATCGTCGCAAGGAGTTTGAAGAGGAAGAAGAGAAGCCAGAGCTGTTCCTCAAGCTACATACCATTACCTACGACTTCCGCTACCTGACCCACGAGTGGGATGGATGGAAGCTGTCAGCAGGTCTGGGAGGCATGTGGCAGCAGTCACAGAACAAAGGCGAGGAGTTCCTTATCCCCAACTACCGCCTCTTTGACATCGGAGCTTATGCCACCGTCAGCAAGACCCTTTACCGATGGACACTGAATGGAGGCGTCAGGTACGACCACCGCTACCTGCATGGCAATGAGCTCGTCGAAGACGAAGCGCTGCGCTTTACCGACTTCACACGCCATTTCAACGGACTGACGGGTAGCTTGGGAGCAGTATGGAACATGAACGACCACCTGAACATACGACTCAATGTGGCACGTGGCTTTCGTACTCCCAACATGAGCGAGCTGGCCTCCAACGGTGTTCATGAGGGCTCTTTGCGCTACGAGCTGGGCAACCAGCAGCTCAAGGCCGAATACAGTCTGCAGGGCGACCTGGGAATAGACTTTACCTCGCGCTATGTCTCCGCACAGCTGGCACTCTTTGCCAATAGGATTGACAATTATATCTACCTGAAAGGCGAAGGAACCTTCATCGACGACAATCCCGTCTATGCCTATGCTCAGGGAGATGCCCGCCTGTTAGGTTTCGAGGCTGGCGTAGACTTCCACCCCATCCACTCTCTGCACCTGGCCAATACTTTCTCGTATGTCGATGCCCAGCTGCTGCACCAGCCTGACAACATGAAATATCTACCCTACACTCCAGCTCCACGCTGGACTTCAGAGCTTAAGTGGGAGCTGGCACACCACCAGCATAGCACCGTAGGCCACAACCATGAGACCGACCACAAGCATTTCACCTCTTTCGTATCATTAAACAATATTTATATTGCGGCAGGTCTGGAGTGCTACCTAAAGCAGAGTCACGTCTTTAGTGCCGACGACACTGAGACACCTACCCCCGGCTACACCCTTCTGAACCTGTCCTTAGGTACCGACATCTTGTTTGGCCAGAAGAAGGTTGCCGAGCTATACGTGACAGCCAACAACCTGCTGAACCGTGCCTACCAGAATCACTTGAGTCGTTTGAAATATGCCGACGTCAACAACGTCACAGGACGTAGGGGAGTCTATCACATGGGACGCAACATCACCTTTAAGCTGGTGATTCCCTTTGAGATTTAAGAAACAGGAAATTTGAAGAAAATAACCACAAAATAAGAAAAGTCAAAGAATATTTGGCTTTTCTGTTTTTTTTGTTTACCTTTGCATGCTATAAAACTTTAAAACAAGAAATGGATATTATTGAACGTTTTTTGAACTACACCAAGTTCGATACCCAGTCAAGCGAGGAGAGCGAGACTGTACCCAGTACCAGCAAACAATTGCTGTTTGCCGATTACCTGAAGAAAGAGTTGGAGCACGAAGGCCTTGACGATGTGGAGCTCGACGAGAAAGGCTATCTCTACGCCACGCTGAAGAGTAACATGAAGGACGACGTGCCTACCATTGGCTTCATCTCTCACTACGACACCAGCCCCGACTGCTCTGGTGCCGACATCAAAGCACAGATAGTTTCTAACTACGACGGCTCAGACATCCTTCTCTCTGAAGGCATTGTCTCCAGCCCGAAGAAGTTCCCTGAGCTGCTGCAGCATGTAGGCGAGGACCTCATCGTCACTGACGGCACCACCCTTTTAGGTGCTGACGACAAGGCAGGCATTGCCGAGATTGTGCAGGCCATGGTCTATCTGCAGGAGCATAAGGAGATCAAGCATGGCAAGATACGCATTGCCTTCAATCCCGACGAGGAGATAGGCATGGGTGCCCACCACTTCGATGTCAAGAAGTTTGGATGCGAGTGGGCCTACACCATGGATGGTGGCGATGTAGGTGAGCTGGAGTTCGAGAACTTCAATGCTGCCTCTGCCAAGATGACCATCAAGGGCATCAGCGTACATCCCGGCTATGCCAAGGACAAGATGGTGAATGCCAACCGTCTGGCAGCAGAGTTTGCTAACATGCTACCTGCTGACGAGACTCCAGAGACCACTGATGGCTACCAGGGTTTCTACCACCTGCTGGGCATTCAGTCCAATGTGGAGCAGGCTAAGATGTCGTATATCATCCGCGACCATGACAGGGACCGTTTCGAAGACCGCAAGCGCTTCATCCAGCGCTGTGCAGAGCAGATGAACGAGAAGTATGGCGAGGGAACTGTCGAGTGCATCGTCAGCGACCAATACTATAACATGAAAGAGAAGATCGACCCTCAGATGCATGTCATCGACCTGGTACTCAGAGCTATGCAGGAGGTTGGTGTCAGTCCCAAGGTGAAACCTATCCGTGGTGGCACGGATGGTGCCCAGCTGTCTTTCAAGGGTCTCCCCTGCCCCAACATCTTCGCTGGTGGTGTCAACTTCCATGGTCCTTACGAGTTCGTCAGCATCCAGTCTATGCAGAAGGCCATGCAGGTTGTCGTCAAGATTTGCGAGCTCACTGCCCAGTACAATCAGTAAACCGAGGTAAGACCAAGCTCAGCGTCAAGAACCCAAGAATAAAATTAGGAGCAGCAATCCATGGCAGAAATTCCAGCACTTATCAACGACCTGGCCTACATCCTCATCTCAGCAGGCATCGTGACCATTATCTTCAAGAAGCTCAAGCAGCCCTTGGTGTTGGGCTACATCGTGGCTGGATTCCTCGTAAGCCCCCACATGCCCTATACCGCCTCAGTGGTAGACACCGAGAACGTACACCTCTGGGCCGACATCGGCGTGATGTTCCTGTTGTTCTCGCTGGGTCTCGACTTCTCGTTCAAGAAGATCCTGAAGATGGGTGCCTCACCCATCATCTCCACCACCACCATCATCTTCTGCATGTCCATGCTGGGCGTGCTGGTAGGCCGACTCTTCGAGTGGCCCAGGATGGACTGCATCTTCCTGGGTGGTATGCTGGCCATGTCGTCAACGACCATTATCTATAAGGCCTTCGACGACCTTGGACTGCGCCAGCAGCAGTTTGCCGGCATCGTCATGTCAGTGCTCATCCTGGAAGACATTCTGGCCATTGTCATGATGGTCATGCTGTCGGCTATTGCCAGCGGCAACAATCCTGATGGAGGCCAGATGTTAGGCTCTGTAGTCAAGATAGGCTTCTTCCTCGTGCTATGGCTGGTAGTGGGCATCTTTGCTGTTCCCGAGTTCCTGCGCAGAGTCCGCAAGCTCATCAACAGCGAGGTGCTGCTCATCGTGTCGTTAGGTCTGTGCTGTGCCATGGCAGTGTTCTCTACCAAGGTAGGCTTCTCGTCGGCCTTTGGTGCATTCATCATGGGTAGCATCCTGGCTGAGACCATCGAGGCTGAGCACATCGAGAAGATTGTTGAGCCTGTCAAGAACCTCTTCGGAGCCATCTTCTTCGTATCCGTAGGCATGCTGGTAGACCCACAGATTCTAATAGACTATGCCCTACCCATCCTTGCATTGGTACTCACCATCCTCATAGGCCAGAGCATCCTCGGCACCATCTCCTTCATCTTGGGTGGCGAGTCACTGAAGTCAGCCATGCGCTGTGGTTTCTCCATGGCACAGATTGGTGAGTTCTCGTTCATCATAGCCTCGCTGGGTCTTGCCCTGAACGTCATCAGCGATTTCCTTTATCCGGTAGTGGTAGCCGTATCCGTCATTACGACTTTCCTCACACCTTACATGATACGGCTTGCCATACCGGCTTATAACAGCTTGGAGAAACGTCTGCCCAACAAGATTATCAAGCTGCTCAACCATCTGTCCATGAGTCATCCCAACACGACAGAGAAGAGCAAGTGGAAGCACCTGCTGACACAGATGGCCGTCAACACGCTCATCTACTCCATCCTCACCTCGGCAGTCATTGCCGTCATGTTCACCTTCTTCCTGCCTTTCATGCGCAGCGTACTTCCCGGCTGGGATCTGCATTGGTATGCCAACGCCATTACAGGCCTTGTCACCGTACTCTTCATATCGCCTTTCCTGCGTGCCATGGTGATGAAGAAGAACCGTAGTGAGGAGTTCCGTGCCCTGTGGGCTGAGAGCAACATCAACCGCCTGCCCCTGCTGTTTACCATCCTGGTGCGTATCATCATTGCCGTAGGCTTCATCTTCTATATCTGCAACTACCTGAGCCGTCTGTCCAGCGCCATCATGATAACCATTGGTCTGGTAACAGTGGCCCTGATGGTTGTGTCACGCTCCGTCAAGCAGCGCAGCATCAAGCTGGAGCGCCTCTTCATCCTCAACCTGCGCTCTCGCGACATCGAGGCACAGGTGCATGGCAAGAAGCGTCCCCTGTACGAGGGTAAGCTGCTGGACCGCGATGTACATATTTCCGAGCTGGCCATCCCCATGAACTCACAGTGGATGGGAAGCACGCTGAAACAGCTGGATTTAGGCCGTAAGTATGGTGTTCACGTCAGCAGCATCCTGCGTGCCAACTTCCGTCTGAACATCCCCGATGGCGACTATGTCATCTTCCCTGGCGACAGACTGCAGGTCATTGGCAGCGATGAGCAGCTCACCAAGTTTGCCCATGCTGTTGAATCTGAGGTTATTGGTGAGGACTTCGACCTGGAGAACCGTGAGATGAAGCTTCGTCAGCTCATCCTTGGCAAGGGAAGCCGTTTCATTGGCAAGACACTGAAAGAGAGTGGCATCCGCAACCTGTACAGCTGTATGGTCATCGGCTTGGAAGAAGGTAAGGAGAACCTGTCGCCCGTCAATCCCAATCGTCGTTTTGAAGAGGGCGACATCCTCTGGGTGGTCGGTGAGCAGGAATCCCTCGATGCCCTGCTAAACTCATAGCCGATCAATACCACTGTACAGCATTTGAGAAACTGCTGCGCTTATCGTACTTCAGAGCATCGGTAAGCGTGGCAGCATTGCATCGGAAGGAGAAGTTATAGCTGGTATAAGGAGCCAGCGTTATCTGACACGACATATTGAAGCAGTGCAGGTCACGCGACAGACTGGCTGTCGTCGTGGTAATCTTCTTGTTCTCAAAGTCATAGCCCGAGCTGAAGTTGATGTTCCAGCCCTCAGCCAGACGCACATTACCCGACATATTCAGCGTCTGCGTGATCTTATACGGATAGCGCATGGTGTCGTAGTTGAAGTCACCGCTGGTATTCTCACGCATATTGATACCATACGAGAAGCGCAAATCCCACGGAAACTCGAACTTCTTGTATCCGTCCTCATCCGTCTCAGCGGTTGACGTTTCCTTATCAAGACTATGCTTGCCAGCCTCCAACTCCTTGTCGGCATTGGTGTCCAGACCAGTGTCGTATTCGTCATTATTCTTGTTCTTGTCCTTGTCCTTTTTCTTGTCCTTATCCTCTTCGTCCTTGATACCTCGTAGCTTCTTGAAGAACTTGACTATCTTCTCCGTATTCAGCTTGTAGTCAAAAGTATGCGACATACCCTGGAAACGTCCGAAGCGACCCTTGCTGTACTCTGTGCGGTTACCGATATAAGGCGTGGCACCTACCGAGTCAGCCTCGTAGGCATAGGTGGCGAAGACGGCATTCAGACTGTACGTGTAGCTCTTAGTCAACTTGATACGCAGTGTCGTGTTCAGGTCACTCCAAGGTTTCTCCTTCGCAGCCATGTTGTACGACATGGTGGCACCCAGCTCGTCAATGAGGCTAATCTTCTTGAAACCCGTCGAGTCGTCTTCCGACCTCACCTTCATCTCCACATTGTTCGACAGCGTCAAGCTGATGTTACCCGCCATTCCCTGACTGGGCGAGCCGAACGCCCCACCCTGATAGCGGTTATACTCCACCTGCGTCACATTACCTTCGGCATCAACCTTATTATAGGTACCCCAGAAGCCATAGCGTTCAGCACTGAAATCCGGATGGTAGCTGAAGCTCACCGAGGGTTTGAATACGTGGCGGATAGCCTGTATCTTGTCGCCAAACAGCTTGCGGTTAGGTACATAGAAGCCATATAGCGTAGTCGAAGCCTGCAGGGCCAAGTCCCAGTTGTAGACATTATAGAATCCCTGCAACGTGTCTATCTTCTCCATCTGCGAGTCTTCGTCCCACGAGCGGTCTGTTTTCTGCAAGTACATACGGTCCTGGAAGTTGAGCGAAGGTGTCACGTTCAGGTAGTTCAATACAGTGAAGCTGGCTGACGTCCTGATCCTGTGGTTGATACCGTTCTGCCAGTCACGGGCCAGGTTCGACTTCATCAGCTTGTCCTCCTTGGTGTTGATGCTGTTCTTCAACTCACCCGAATACTCCAGCGCAATCTTCTCGTACCAACGCTCCTCACCCACCATCTTCTTGCGGCGGAAGGGATACAGACGTGCCAGATTCCACGATACCTCCGGCAGCTGCAGGCTGATGGTCGAGTCACGCTTGTTCTGCTGTACGCTGAAGGTTGAGTTTACCGTCAGTCCGATGCTCGAGAATGTCACACCCCAGTTCACTGACGACGTACGTGTCGACTGTGCCAGCGTCTGTGGGTTATACAAGGCCGACAGGTTCTGCTGCTCGTAGCTCGTCGACGAGTAGTTCACGCTGGCAGTCAGCGTGTTAAAGGGATTGGCCTTCGGGTCCTGTCGGTGCTGCCAGCGCACCTGGAAGCTCGTCTCCTTCGAATAGTCAGGCATATTCTTGTCGCCCGTCTTCGTGCTCTGGTAGTCAAAGCTGAACGTACCGCTGAACTTATATCTCTTCTTGTAGTTTGTTAATCCTCTGATGGCCCACGAGCCCTTGGTATAGATATCACCCGTCAGCTTCAGGTCCATCTTGTCGCTGATGGCAAAGTAGTAGCCACCATCACGCAGGTAGAAGCCTCGCGACGTCTCGTCACCGTATGTCGGCATGATGAAGCCGCTGGAGTAGCTCTTCGTGAAGGGGAAGAAGCCATAGGGTATGGCAAAGGGCAGCGGCACGTCAGCCACCACCAGATACGTCGGTCCGAAGACCACGTCCTTTCCTGGGCGCACCTTGGCACGTGACATGGCAAAATAGAAGTCCGGATGTGGCAGGTCACACGTTGTGTAACGTCCGTGGTAGAGGAACATGTCACCATTGGCATCGCGTTTCGACTTCTCTGACGTCATATAGCCATCCTCCTGCTCCGTATAGACATTGCTGATCAGACCTTTCTTCGTCTTGAAGTTAAACGACATGGTGTCCGTCTCATAGGTCGTATCGCCCATCTTGAACACTGGCGTGCCATACTTCGTTCCCGTAGAGTCAGCAGAACCCATGGCATGCACCAGACTCGAGTCCATCGACATCATGATCTTATCACTCTCCAAGTCCATGTTCTGGTACTTCACGTGCGACTTACCAAACAGGTGAGCCACCTTCGTGTCGCCCTCATAGACCATCGAATCCTCTGCCGTATAGTCCACAGGGGCGTCAATACCGTTCTTGCGCGTTCTGTTGATGGAGTCAGCACGTAGCGAGTCGTCAATCACCTTATTGTGCAGCCATACAGCCTTCTGCAACGAGTCCATCAGCGACGTGTCGTTCTTCAGCGCCATAGAGTCACCCACCAGCGAGTCGCTCAGCAGCGAGACTCCCTTCTGAGCCAGCTTCTTCACGGCCCTGGAGTCCTTGAACAATGAGTCCACTATCGCCAAGTCTACCGACACCGAGTCATCTGCATTCCCTGCCTGAGGGAAGTGCAGACGAGGCACCTCTGCCACCACGAAAATGATGACGAAAAGCCACAGAAATATGAGTGTTTTTCTTCTCACGGCTGCAAAATTACAAATAATTTGCCGAATACCGCACGCCTTTTCAGCATTTAACGTAAATTATTACGAAGTCCCCACCTCTTCAATTACTCAAAGCGCTCTGCCCAGGAGAGGAATTTCAACACTCCCTCATGACCGAATTTCTCCAAGCTCTCCGCAGTCTCAGCCACGGTCAGCACACGGTCAGGACGTGACTTCGAGTAGAACTTGTCGGCATAGCACACTATCTGTTCCTCCAGCGTCTCAGGCTCGTAACCCGGCAACCCTGTTCCTGTATGGCGCTCTGCCACACGGGCATGTCTGGGGAAGCCCTCAGCACGCAGCATGTCAGCCCCTATAGGCCCATGTCTCAGATAAGGTTCCGTACCCTGACAATGGATGCTCGGGGCATGACAGCGCACAATCCCTATGTCGTGCAGCATGGCAGCCTCTTCCAGAAACTGTACATCCACAGGCAGCTCCCTGTGTTTTCTCACTATCTCCAAACAACGGTCAGCCACCTGCCTGCTGTGTTTCAGCAACAGCCGCCTCAGCTCATCGTCCTCAGGGTAGTACTTATATATAATAGATAGGTATTCCATGTCCGTAAAAGAAAGTATCTGTCTTACCTTCCCAATATCTGCTCCGCATGCTCCTTGGTCTTCACCTGCTTACCGGCAAAGACCTGCTCGATGACACCCTCCTCATTGATGATGAAGGTAGTGCGAATGGTACCCATCGTCTTCTTGCCGTACATCGACTTCTCGCCCCAGGCACCCATCGCCTCCAGCAGTTCGTGATTGACATCAGCAATCAGCGGAAACGGCAGTTCATACTTCTCCTTGAACTTCACATGCGAGGCAGCCGAGTCCTTGCTCACACCAACCACCTCATAGCCAGCCCCCTGCAGTTCCGTGTAATGGTCGCGCAAACTGCAAGCCTCAGCAGTACAGCCACTTGTATTGTCCTTCGGATAAAAGTACAGCACCAGCTTCCTACCCTTGTAATCACTCAGACGGATGTCCCGTCCCTGTTCGTCCTTGCCCAAAACCTCGGGCGCCTTTTCTCCAATGTTCATATCAATCTATTTTAATTATTATTGTTCATTTAACCTATCCTATTAGCCTTTGTATCTGCTTATCAGAAGCTTCTGGCAGCAAGGCACGGAAGTGTGCCAACAGGCGGTTATAAGACTCCTGTGGCGTACGGGTACAACGGAATCCATCTCGCCCCATCAATGCCTCAGGGGTAGTCAACAATGACCAGCCCCAGCCATATTCCTTTCCATGCTTATCTGTAGGATAGACAAAATCTTCGGTAACAATCAGGCACGCCATCTGCAGACGAGTCACATAGCCATCGAACTTACTGCGCATCTTAGGCCCATCAAAGCCACAGGCGGCACGCAGTTCTCGGGTAATTAGACTGCCATGCTCACGAAGTGTTGTGAGGATGATGTCATCAATAGTCCCCTCCTCAGGCACCGGATACTTGCTCCTACGGTAGTTGCAAAAGTCGGGCCACCACTCGCGACTGATGAATCCCGCCTTCTTGTTAAAGAACTTACCATACACACAACTTCCATCCGACACGATAGGCCCTTTCCACTTCCATAGTGGCCAATCCCAACCGCCATCAGGAAACACCACATAGCGGCAGTCATCCGTCACAATGTTCTCAGCAGCAAAACCCGGAATGCCGCTATCCAACAGAGGCAGGAACCCCACCTCCTGAATAAATGCCGTCAGCTGTGCCGCTGAATATATCTCGTCATGCTTCATCATTTCATACAGATCTATTTCTCGCAGAAAGGGTTGTTTGTTTTGGTCTCGCAGAAAGCGCTGAAATCGCAGAAAACACTTCGGCTGATGTTCTTACTGAGACTCTCGTTATTAAAATTTCCGCGCTTTCTGCGCTTTCTGCGAGAGTTATAGATCATTAGCAACTCTCGTAATTGCCCCATCGAGGATATCATCCACATTAAAATTCACCAGCAGACCAAGTCGCTTATCTGATAGTCTAAGATACGTAAGCAGTTGTTTGTAGAACACATCCTTCATCTCAGCAACAGATTTCAACTCTACTATCACCTGGTCTTCAACCAAAAGGTCTAAGCGAAAATCAGATTTCAGTGTATTTCCTTTATATACGATGGGAACCTGTTTCTGTTGCTCCACCTTTAGTCCACGTTGCTGCAATTCAAACACCAGTGCTTCCTCATAGACCGATTCCAGCAATCCAGGTCCAAGTGCCTTATACACGTCATAGATTGCGCCCCGTATTTGGTAAGTTATCTGATTAATACTCATCATCTCGATCATTCTTTATAATTTGGAGTTGTCTCGCAGAAAGCGCAGAAATCGCAGAAATGACTCTTGCAGCCACCCCGTAATTGATATTTTTCTTATTCATCGATATCATATTCATTATTTATTCATTCATTTTTTCTGCGGTTTCTGCGGTTTCTGCGATTTCTGCGAGCCCTTAAGAATCATTCTCTACGGTTTCTGCGGTTTCTGCGATTTCTGCGAGCCCTTAAGAATCATTCTCTACGGTTTCTGCGGTTTCTGCGATTTCTGCGAGACCTTAAAAATTCTCTACGGTTTCTGCGGTTTCTGCGATTTCTGCGAGCCCTTAAGAATCATTCTCTACGGTTTCTGCGGTTTCTGCGATTTCTGCGAGCCCTTAAGAATCATTCTCTACGGTT
>JAFPEE010000224.1 GCA_017389705.1 Prevotella sp. | reverse complement strand
CGTCGTGGTCTTCTACAGCCTGATAGGCGGCATTGTCGCTCAGCGACCAGATGTCCTTATCGTCGTGACAGATGTTCAGCACCGTATAGTTTCCGCCTCCCGAGGGCGTAATCTTGAACAGTCCCTTGTCCTTGTCGCACACCCAGTAGTTGCCCTTTGAGTCTACCGACATGCCGTAGGGACGACTGATGGGGTTGCCGTTAGAGTCGTGTGTGATGGTGTTGACGTGATTGCCGTCATCGTCGTATACGAAGATGCGTCCTCGCTTGTTGCAGATGAATGCCAGATGGCGCGCCTTATCGTAGCACATGGCACGCACCTCGTTGTCCATCGGCTGGTCGCTTTCTGGCATCAGCAGCTTGCGCTTGATAGTGTTCTTCTGAATCTCCAGCTTCTCCAGTCCTCGGCGGTTGGTAGACTCCCATACCACACCATCTTCCATTTCCAGCTGGGCACCTACCGTATTCGACAGGTTCCAAGGGTTGCTGGGGTCGTTGTGGAAGTACTCCACCACGTCAGCCTCGCGGTTAAAGTATCCGTAGCCACCATGATTCATACGTATCCACACAACACCCATCGCCTCGTTGAACTCAGCACCTCGGCTGGTGAACTCAGGACTCAGCACGCGCTGGTTGAAGTACTTTACGACGCCAGTTTCAGGATTGAGGTAGTAGGCACCGTCGCCTAAGTCAGAGAACCAGATAAGCCCGTGACTGTCAACAAACAGTCCGGTTACCTCTTTGCCTACATCCTTCAGCAGTTTAGGCTCTGAACCATAGGCAAAGAGGTATATCTTTCCCGACTTGGTACCCACGAAGATGTTGTAACCGTTGGTAGCCAGCTGGGTGATGTGCTCGTCCGTCAGATAGCTCTTACGCTCCAGTGAGAGGTTCGACATATCGATGCGTCTGAAACCTTTCTCGGTACCTGCCCACACGTCGTTATGGTAGCCGCCCACCAGGCATCTTACCGTCAGTCCGTTGGTCAGTATCTGCTGCTGCTTCAGTCCGTTGCGGTCCAGGCGCATGCAGTAGAGTATCGCGTTGTCGAAGGGAATGTAGATGTCGCCATTCGAGGCGAGATAGGGATTCGTGAAGTAGTCGGCCTTGAACTCGTCGTGTCCGCTGATGCCCTCAAAGGGGTCTATGATGCGGTCGTTCTGACGGTTGATGACGAAGAAGCGGCCGTCATACATTTTCATCCATATGTTCTGCGCCTGGTCGATGGTTGCGTTGGCTATACGGTTGTGCATGCCTCGTATGCCGCTGTGTATACCCGTCTTGTAGGTATAGAAGTTAAAGCCGTCGAAGCGCACCATACCGTTCCATGTTGTCACCCACACGTAGCCGTAGTCGTCGTTGGTGATTGACGAGATAGCGTTGCTGGGCAGACCGTCTTCCGTAGAGTAATGCTCAAGAGAAGCCCGCATCTGCTGGGCTCTCGCATCTTGTGGATGGGAGAGCGCCAGCATTGCAAGCAGGATTAATAGTATTTTAAAGTTAGTAATAGTCATTGTATTCTTTGGTATGTAAGGGCGTTGGTGCCCTTTTGACCTTCAAGAGCAGTAGCGCTCTTTTTAGTATGCAAAGAGCGGATACTCCTTCATCTTTTCGTTCACGCGTTGGCGGACAGAAGCGATGACTTGCTCGTCCTCAGGAGCGTTGAGAACCTCCTCAATGAGCTTGGCAATGAGCACCATCAGGTCTTCCTTGGCACCACGTGTAGTGATGGCGGGCGTACCCAGGCGGATACCGCTGGTCTGGAAGGCTGAACGGGTGTCGAAGGGAACCATGTTCTTATTGACGGTGATGTCAGCGGCCACAAGGGCGTTCTCTGCCACCTTACCGGTCAGCTCAGGATACTTTGTGCGCAGGTCTACCAGCATCGAGTGGTTGTCGGTACCACCGCTGACAATCGAGAAGCCACGCTTGATGAGCTCTTCGGCCAGCACCTTGGCGTTCTTCTGCACCTGTACGGCCCACTCCTTGAACTCAGGCTTCAACGCCTCGCCAAAGGCTACAGCCTTGGCAGCGATGACGTGCTCTAACGGACCGCCCTGCTGTCCGGGGAAGACAGCCGAGTTGAGTAGCTGCGACATCATCTTCGTCACACCCTTCGGTGTCTTCAGGCCCCAGGGGTTCTCAAAGTCCTTGCCCATGAGGATGATACCTCCGCGAGGACCGCGCAGCGTCTTATGTGTTGTCGAGGTGACGATGTGCGCCCACTTGACGGGATTCTCCAGCAGACCGGCAGCAATCAGACCTGCGGGGTGAGCCATATCAATCATGAGTAGCGCGCCTACCTTGTCGGCAATTTCGCGCATGCGCTTGTAGTCCCACTCGCGGCTGTAGGCAGAGCCACCACCGATAATCAGCTTTGGCTTGTTCTCTAAAGCCAGTTTCTCCATCTCGTCATAGTCCACACGACCGGTCTCCTTGTTCAGGTTGTAGCCTACGGGTTTGTAGAGGATACCCGATGTGTTGACCAGCGAGCCGTGCGACAGGTGTCCGCCGTGGTCCAGGTTCAGTCCCATGAAGGTATCGCCGGGCTTCAGGCAGGTCAGCAGTACAGCTGCGTTGGCCTGTGCGCCAGAGTGGGGCTGCACGTTGGCATATTCAGCGCCAAAGAGCTCGCATATGCGGTCAATAGCCAGCTGCTCCACCTTGTCAACTACCTGACAGCCACCATAATAGCGGTGTCCTGGATAGCCTTCTGCATATTTGTTGGTCAGGTAGGAGCCCATAGCCTCCATAACCTGGTCACTAACGAAGTTCTCACTGGCGATGAGCTCAATGCCCTTCAGCTGGCGTTGGTGCTCTTGCTCAATCAACTCGAAAATCTGATTGTCTCTTTCCATTTTTTTTGTTTATCTTGTTGGTTGCTATACGTAATTGTTTGCAAAAGTACTAAAAAAATTCCGATTAGCTATACTTTTTTCTTATTATTTCTCTATTTTTATTTCTCAAGCAAGTCTGGGCGCAATCTGCGGGTATGGTCCAGTGCCTGTTCCAGCTCCCATTCGCGAATCTTGGCCTCGTTGCCCGAAAGCAGTATCTCAGGCACTTTCCACCCTTTATAGTCGGCCGGGCGGGTGTAGATGGGTGCTGCCAGCAGGTCGTCCTGGAAACAGTCTGAGAGTGCCGACTGCTCGTCGCCAATGACTCCTGGCACCACTCGTACGATGGCGTCGGCTATCATCGCTGCCACTAACTCACCACCCGTCAGCACAAAGTCGCCGATGGATATCTCTTTGGTGATGAGGTGGTCTCTCACACGTTGGTCGATGCCCTTATAGTGTCCTGCCAGTATGATGAGGTTGCCCTTCAGCGACAGCTCGTTGGCCATGTGCTGGTCGAAGCGTTCTCCGTCGGGCGAGGTGAAGATGACCTCGTCGTATGTGCGTTCAGCTTTCAGCGCCGTGATGCAGCGGTCTATCGGCTCACATTGCATCACCATACCTGCCGATCCGCCATAGGGGTAGTCGTCTATGCGCCGCCACTTGTCCAGCGTGTAATCGCGCAGGTTGTGCAGGCGTATCTCTGCCAGCCCTTTCTTCTCGGCTCGTGCCAATATCGATTCGTGTACGAAACCCTCCAGCATTTCGGGCAGTACGGTAATGATGTCAATTCGCATAGTATTCCTTGATTTTGTTGATGTATCGTTCGCCCACCTGACGCCCCAGCTCATACACTTTGTGCATCTGCTGCGCATCGTGCGAGATGTGGCCGATGGGTATCTTCTCGTCGGGTCTTATCACCAGACAACGACCCTCAAGTTCTGCTTGAATGACGTATTCTAACTGTTTGTTATACATAATGTGACGCTCATTCATAGCCTTTATCATGTTAGGCCATTTCCTCAGTCCCACACGCATCAGCGGCATCAGCCTGTTATGCTCCTTCTCATAGCCCAGGGGTTGTGTCAGGATGACCACGTTGCGGTCGTAGCCTATGGACTCGAAATAGGCCAACGGTATCGAGTCGCTCACTCCACCGTCCAGCAGTTTGCGGCCTCCCACCTCTACCACCTTCGAAGCCAGCGGCATCGATGCCGAAGCCCGCAACCACTCCAGCTCGTCATAGTCTACATGGCTCATCGTGTGGTAGACGGCCTCTCCAGTCTCTACGTCCGTGCAGACAACGACAAACTCCATCGTGTTCTGCTCGAAAGTAGCGGTATCGAACAAGTCGTACTTGTAAGGCACCACATGGTAGCCGAACTGGGCGTTGAAGTAGTCGCCCGACGTCAGCAGCGATTTCATGCCGCTATACCTGGCGTCTTTGGCAAAGCGCATGTTGTAGCGGATGGCGCGTCCCGACTGTCGCGACTTGTAGTTGCACCCAAAGGCGGCACCAGCCGATACGCCGATGAGTCCGTCGGGCCACACGTCGTGCTCCATCATGACATCCGTCACTCCAGCAGTCCACAATCCGCGCATGGCACCACCTTCCAACACTAGTCCTTTCTTCATTTCGCCTGCGAAGGTACAAAAAAAAAAGCAAATATGGTAAGAAATAGAATATATTTTACTACTTTTGCCGCCGTTATGACTTATTCAGTAGTAGGAATGGGTGCCGTTGGCGGTTTCTATGGTGGACGTCTGGCACATGCAGGACGGGAGGTTCATTTTCTCTCGCATAGTGATTATCAGTATGTGTTACAACACGGTTTGCGTGTAGACTCTTGCGACGGCGACTTCTTGTTGCCGCACATTAATGCCTATGGCTCCAGCGCGGACATGCCCAAGACCGATGTCATCATCGTAGGACTGAAGACGGTCAATAACCATTTGTTGCCCGACCTGCTGGGGCCTATCCTTCATGACGACAGCATTGTGCTGCTCATCCAGAACGGCATCGGCATCGAGGAAGACCTGCAGAAGGTGTTTCCCAGGCTGCACATCGTGGCAGGTGTGGCGTTCATCTGCTCGTCGAAGGTTGAGCCCGGCCACATCAAGCATCACGACTTAGGGCGCATTAACCTGGGCAACTATTCTTGTCCTGCTGACGACTTCGCCCGCTTGCTGGCCGACTTCCAGGATGCCGGTTTCCAGGCTGCCGAGGTTCCTTACCTCGAGGCACGCTGGCGCAAAGCCGTGTGGAATATGCCGTTCAACGGCATGACGGTAGCCCTCAACACGTCTACCGACAAGCTGCTGAGGAATCCTGCTACGCGCCAGCTCATCAAGGATCAGATGCTGGAGGTCATCGGGGCTGCCAATGCCTTGGGTGTCGACAAACTGACGCCTGCCTTTGCCGACCAGATGATCAAGAGTACCGACGAGATGGTGCCCTACAGCCCGTCTATGAAGCTCGACTTCGACTACCACCGTCCTATGGAGATACCTTATTTATATACACGTCCGATAGAGGAGGCAAAGAAAGTCGGCTTCGAGATGCCGAAATTAGCAATGCTCGAAGCCGAACTGAAATTCATAGCTGCTGGCCTTTAGCTAACTGCCATCTGCCATTTGCTATTTGCTAACAGCCCATCAGCTGTTATACTCCTGCCATGACTTAATCTTGATGTCTTCCTGCTTCAGGGCGGTGAAGGCCTCGATGTAAGCCTTGGCCAGACGTACGTTCGTCATCAACGGCGTGTTGTGGTCAATGGCACCACGACGAATGCGGTAGCCGTTGGTCAGCTCGCGCTTGGTGTGGTTCTTGGGCACGTTGACGATGAGGGCGAACTTGTGTTGGGCTATCATGTCCATCACGTTCTCCTCGCCTTGCTCGTCGGGCCATAAGACGGGCGTGGCCTCTACGCCGTTCTCGTTGAAGAACTTGGCCGTACCGCCTGTAGCGTAAACCTTGTAACCCTTCTTCACCAGTTGCATGGCGGGTTCCAGCAGACTCACCTTACCCTTGGCGGCACCACTCGAGATGAGGATATTGCTGCCAGCCTCAGGCAACTTGTAGCCTGTGGCGATGAGCGAGTTGAGCAGCGCCTCGTTCAGGTCGTCACCCAAGCAACCCACCTCGCCGGTAGAGCTCATGTCGACACCCAGGACGGGGTCGGCGTTCTGCAGACGTGCAAACGAGAACTGCGAGGCCTTGACGCCGATGCGGTCGATGTCGAACTCCGATCTGTCAGGACGCGAGTAGGGAGCGTCGAGCATGATCTTCGTGGCGGTCTCGATGAAGTTGCGCTTCAGTATCTTCGATACGAAGGGGAATGAGCGTGATGCGCGCAGGTTACACTCGATGACCTTCACCTCGCGGTTCTTGGCCAGGAACTGGATGTTGAACGGTCCTGAGATGTTAAGCTCCTTGGCTATCTTGCGTGCTATCTTCTTGATCTGGCGGACTGTAGAGAAGTAGATGTGCTGGGCGGGAAACACCATCGTGGCGTCGCCTGAGTGCACACCAGCATACTCTACGTGCTCAGAGATGGCATACTCTACCACCTCGCCCTTGTCGGCTACGGCGTCGAACTCTATCTCCTTGGTCTCCTGCATGAACTGCGATACCACTACGGGGAACTCCTTCGACACCTCTGTGGCCATATTCAGGAAGCGGTGCAGCTCCTCGTCGTCGTAGCACACGTTCATGGCGGCTCCTGACAGCACGTATGAGGGACGCACCAGTACGGGATAGCCTACCTCTGAGACGAATTCCTTGATGTCGTCGAACGATGTCAGCGCGCGCCATGCGGGCTGGTCGATGCCCAACTTGTCGAGCATGGCGGAGAACTTGTCGCGGTTCTCAGCGCGGTCAATGTCTACCGGACTGGTTCCCAGTACGGGCACACCCTGGCGGTACAGCTTCATGGCCAGGTTGTTGGGTATCTGTCCACCTACTGAGACCACAACGCCGCGAGGCTCCTCAAGGTCGATGACGTCGAGCACGCGTTCCAACGACAGCTCGTCGAAGTACAGGCGGTCGCACATGTCGTAGTCGGTCGAGACGGTCTCTGGGTTGTAGTTGATCATGATGCTCTTGTATCCCAGCTTGCGGGCGGTATTGATGGCGTTCACCGAACACCAGTCGAACTCAACGCTGCTGCCGATGCGGTAGGCTCCTGAGCCGAGCACGATGACAGACTTCTCGTGCTTGTAGTACGAGATGTCGTGTTTAGGCTCGTAGGGCTTGCCGTCGGGCTGTGCGAAGGCTGGCGTGTGGGTGTAGGTGAAGTATAGGTAGTTGGTCAGCTCCGGATGCTCTGATGCCACCGTGGGGATGCGCTTTACGGAGGGCAGTATGCCACGCTGCTTGCGGTACTGGCGCACCAGCAGGTTCTCTTTCTCCATGTTGCCGTTGTCGGGCTTCAGCACGAAGCGGGCTATCTGGAAGTCAGAGAATCCGCATTGCTTCACCTCGAGCAACAACTCGTCGGGCAGCTCTTCCATCGTGTTGTACTTCAGCAGCTCATGCTTCAGGTCAACGATGTGCTTCAGGCGCTCCAGGAACCACACGTCAATCTTCGTCAGCTCCTCAATGTGCTCTACCGAATAGCCTTCTTCTAGGGCTTGTGCGATGGCGAAGATGCGCAGGTCGGTGGGGTTCTGCAGCTCGTCGTCCAGGTTCTCGAACTTCGTGTGGTCGTTGCCCACGAAGCCGTGCATGCCCTGTCCAATCATGCGCAGGCCCTTCTGTATCATCTCCTCAAACGAACGGCCGATAGACATGATTTCGCCTACTGACTTCATCGAAGAACCGATATGACGGCTAACGCCAGCAAACTTCGTCAGGTCCCAGCGGGGTATCTTACAGATCATGTAGTCCAGGCTTGGAGCGACATAGGCACTTGACGTGGTGCCCATCTCGCCTATCTGGTCGAGCGTGTAGCCCAACGCGATCTTGGCGGCAACAAAGGCGAGGGGATAACCTGTGGCCTTCGATGCCAGCGCTGAAGAACGTGACAGGCGGGCGTTGATCTCAATGATGCGGTAGTCGTTGGTCTGGGCGTTGAAGGCGAACTGGATGTTACACTCGCCCACGATGTTCAGGTGGCGCACACACTTGATGGTAATCTCCTGTAGCATCTTCACCTGTTCGTCGGTCAGCGAGCAGGTGGGCGCTACTACGATTGACTCGCCGGTATGGATGCCCAGGGGGTCGAAATTCTCCATTGAGGCTACCGTGAAGCAATGGTCGTTGGCATCGCGGATGCACTCGAACTCTATCTCCTTCCAGCCCTTCAGCGACTCCTCCACCAGAATCTGCGGAGCGAAGGTGAAGGCCGACTCGGCCAACTCCGTGAAGGCTTTCTCGTCAGGACAGATGCCCGAACCCAGACCTCCCAGCGCATAGGCCGAGCGAATCATGATGGGGAAGCCTATCTCGCGGGCTGCCATCAGCGCATCGTCCATGTTCTCCACAGCGTGGCTCACAGGGGTTTTCAGTTCTATCTCGTCCAGCTTCTTCACGAACAGGTCGCGGTCCTCGGTGTTCATGATGGCCTCGACGCTCGTGCCGAGCACCTCCACGCCATACTCCTTCAGCACGCCTGTCTGATACAGCTCGGTACCGCAGTTCAGCGCCGTCTGTCCGCCAAAGGCCAGCAGTATGCCGTCAGGGCGCTCCTTCTTGATAATCTCCGTCACGAAATGCGTTGTCACGGGCTGGAAGTACACCTTGTCGGCTATACCCTCAGAGGTCTGAATGGTAGCAATGTTGGGGTTTACTAACACCGAGGAAATACCCTCCTCGCGCAATGCCTTCAGCGCCTGCGAACCTGAATAGTCAAACTCGCCGGCCTGTCCGATTTTAAGGGCACCCGAACCCAGTACGAGCACCTTCTTGAGTTGTTTTTTAGCCATATATAAATAATGTGTTTATTGATTTCATTCCAACCTGCAAAGGTACGAAAAGTGTGGCAAACTACAAAACCTGCAGGATGTATTTTAGATTTTTTATATTCATTTTGTGGGCGAGATGCATATTTATTCTTATCTTTCGCATCCTAGTCCTCTTTCACCTGACGAAGTCTCGCACGCGGCTGACGTACTCCTGGCGGTGTTTCAGGTACGACTCCGCATGGGCTGCTCCAGGGACTATCCACAGCGCCTTTCCGCGGTTCTTCGCCTTGTACAGCCGACGGCCCATCGCTGTCGGCACAAAGGCGTCTCGGCTGCCGTGAATGAACAGCATCCTCTGTGCAGTCCGTCGTACAGCCTCCAGGGCCGATGCCTCGCCGAAGCTCCAACCGTAGCGCAGCTTGCAAAGCACGCTGGTCGAGTAGAGTAGGGGGAAGGACGGCAAGCCGAACTGGTTCCTCAACTCTCCTTCGAACTCGTCCCACACGCTGGTGTAGCCACAGTCGTCCACGAAGCGGATGTCGCTGATGCCCGCAGGCATCTGCTCGGCCGACAGCATCATGGTCGTCGCGCCGCCCATCGACACGCCGTGCACCACCATCGTGTCCGTCCTGAACACCTGTAGCCAGTAGAGCGCGTCACGTCGGTCCTTCCAGCCCATCTGTATCTTCTCGCCCTCGCTCAACCCGTGGGCGTGCAGGTCGGGCACCACCACGTTGTAGCCCAGCAGCAGCTCGTACATCCGTGCCAGGTAGAGAAAGTCGATGCCGCAGTCGCGCCAGCCGTGCAGCACCAGCGCCGTCCTACTGCTGCCCTTCTGCACGTACAGCGCATGATGGCGCTCTCCTGTTGGCATCGTCATAAACGTGTCGCGCAGCGCATCCCGTTGCCTCAGGCTGTCCACCCATTGGCGCACCTCAGGGTACGTCTGGTACTGCTTCCTGAAGCAGGCTGCCGTATCGGTCCTGTTGGGCTCAGGCTCCAGCGCATAGTCCAGCATATAGTAACTGCCGCCGACCGTCGCCATCAACGCCACCACCGCCACCAGCACGATACCAATCCATAGCCACTTTCTCGTCATATGCTGCAAAAGTACCAATTATTGTTCAAAATACAAAGAAAATTTGGGTTTTCTTTCAAAAAAGACAGACTGAGCTGCGCAGAGGGGGTCACTCGTAATACGAAGGCCCTTCACTCGTAATACGAAGGCCCTTCAGTCGTAATACGAAGGCCCTTTAGCCGTAATGTGAGTAGGGTTTTATGCAATTCTTTCATAATGCCCGTTTCTTGCGGTTAGAGCCCCATTTTTGCGTTTTGAACCCCTCTTTTCGCTGTTATTAGCCATTTTCACGATGAAGAAATTGGCTTTTTCTTTTGTTTTTTGCTCGTAAATGCTTACTTTTGCAGGCAGAAAGCACTGCCTCGGTCTGTCGCTGGTGCCCAGGAGGGCACGAGAGGAAAGTCCGGGCAGCATAGGACGCTCCACTGGTGAAAATGCCAGCAGTCGGTGACGGCTGGAGCCGGAAGAAGAGAATGACCGCCTCTCGTGCGCGTGGACAGCTTTATATTCATGTGTGCAGAGGTAAGGGTGAGAAGGTGGGGTAAGAGCCCACCAGCCGCCGGGCGATCGGCGGGCTGTTCCGTCTGGAGGCTGCAAGTTCGCGTATACCGTTGTCTGAGGGTTGTCCGCCCGATGCCCTTGTGGCTGCGACGGAGGGTAGAATGCTGGAGCCGTAGGGTAACCTGCGGAGTAGATAAATGACAGGCGCCTTGCAAGAGGTACAGAACCCGGCTTATAGGGGCAGTGCTTTTTTAATTAGGAGATAGAGAAAAATGAGTGTAAAACAGCTGGCACGATTCTTTACGACGGAGATATGGCGTATCACGCGGGGCGATGTGTCGCCCCTGCGCTATGTGGCGTTGGGTTTGGTGAAGAAGGTGCTGTTGGCTGTGCGTTTCTTCACGAAGAAGCGTGTGCTGTCGAAGGCTGCCGCGCTGACCTATTCGACGCTGCTGGCTACGGTGCCCATCATGGCGGTGGTGTTTGCCGTAGGGCGCGGCTTCGGCTATAATAAATATATAGAGGTGTGGTTCCGCGATGCCCTTTCGTCGCAGCCTCAGGCAGCGGAAATCATCATTGGCTTCGTGAACAGCTACCTGGTGCACACCCAGAGCGGCATATTCCTGGGCGTGGGACTGTTGTTCATGCTCTATACGGTGCTGATGCTGGTGAGTAACATCGAGGAGGCCTTCAACGAGATATGGCAGGTGAAGACGTCGCGCTCGGTGTTCCGTACATTTACAGACTATCTGGCCATGTTCTTCGTGTTCCCCATACTCATAGTGCTGTCGTCGGGTATCAGCATCTTCCTGGCTACAGTGGCCAAGCAGATGCCTGACTTCCTGATGCTGGGTGTGGCAGTAAGGCTGCTGATAGACTTGACGCCGTATGTGCTGATGTCGCTCATGTTCATAGCACTCTACGTCTTTATGCCAAACACGAAGGTGGAGGTGAAGCACGTCATAGCACCAGGCATCCTGGCAGGTATCGCCATGCAGGGACTGCAGTTCGTGTATATCAACTCGCAGATATTCCTGTCGAGCTACAACGCCATCTACGGCTCCTTCGCAGCCCTGCCCCTGTTTATGCTGTGGATGCAGATATCGTGGTCTATATGCCTGTTTGGCGCTGAGCTGTGCTACACAAACCAGAACCTGGACTACTATGACTACGACGCCCATGCGGGCGAGATAAGCCATCGCTACAAGCTGATGCTGTGTGCGCTGATCATGAGCCGCATCTGCCGACGCTTTGCCGAGGGCAAGAGCCCGTACTCGCTGATGGAGCTCAGGAAGGAGACGACCATCCCCATCCGCTTTGTAAACGACCTGGTGTACGAGCTGATAGAGGCTGGCTTGCTGATGGAGGTCACAAGCGACGAGAAGGGCGAACAGAGTCACTTCTTGCCGGCAATGGACATCAGCTGCATGACGATGGGCATGCTGATAGACCGTCTGGAGGCGAAGGGCACGTGGAAGATTGACCTGAATTTGGGCGAACTGTTGAGCCAGGAAGGCAGGAAGGCCATTGAGCTGCGTTCTGAATATTTGAAAAAAGCACGCGACATCAAACTGCAAAATATGTAATGAATGACAAATATGTTCATGTTAACGCTCTTATAGCAGGATTTTTCTTCCATCTTTACAAATTATTAAGGAGCATTTAACGTTTTTTATGAAACAAAATCGTAATATTGACGATTTCTTTTGTAACTTTGCAACGTAAAATGTACTAAAATCTTAATCATAGGGTTATGGCAAAGTATAACATTACCGAAAAAAAGGAAAAAGAGGCTGCCTATCGTAGTCTCGTGAGCCCTAAGTTGATGGACGAGATGAAGGAGAAAATTCTAAACATCATCGTCATGCAGAAGAAGTACAAGGATAAGGATTATTCAGCCAAGAAGCTTGCCGAGGATTTAGGAACAAATACCCGTTACATCTCGGCGGTGGTGAATGTCCGCTTCCACATGAACTACACTTCTTTCGTCAACAAATTCCGCATTGAGGAAGCCATGGCTATTCTCATTGATCGCAGGTATCAAGACTTGCGCATGGAAGAGGTCAGCGACATGGTGGGTTTTGCAAACAGGCAGTCGTTCTACGCTTCGTTCTACAAGCTGTTGCGCATGACTCCGCGTGAGTACCGCCGGCAGCAGCTGGAACAGCATCCTGCTGAGAAGGTGAAGAAACCTAAGAAAAAGAAGTAATGAATTACTCAGAGGATTGTGTGCAACCCTTCAACTATGTTGAAGAACGATTCGCAGACTTACAATTGCTCAGATACCGCTTAAACGGGTTTGAGCAATTATCTTTGAAGGAGAAGACGTTGGTATACTACCTGTCGAAGGCCACGCTCTACGGACGCGACATAACCTTCGACCAGTTCGGACGCTACAACCTGCGCATCCGCAAGATGCTGGAGGCGGTGTATACGGACCTGACGGTAGACCACAGCTCGAGGGACTTCCAGACGTTGGAAGTCTACCTGAAGCGTGTGTGGTTCTCAAACGGCATCTATCACCACTACGGGTGCGACAAGTTCGTACCCGACTTCAGCGAGGACTATCTGAGGCAGGTGGTCGGACAGGTAGCCCCGACCAGGCTACCCCTGCGGTCGGGAGAGACGGTAGAGGCGCTGCTGGACGAGCTGTGTCCTGTGATGTTCGACCCTGCGGTGCTGCCTAAGCGTGTGAACAAGGCCGACGGCGAGGACTTGCTGTTGACATCGGCCTGCAACTTCTACGAGGGTGTGACGCAACAGGAGGCTGAGGCCTTCTACCAGCAGCAGAAGGACGATGCTCAGGGCGACGAGGCTCCTGTTTCATACGGTCTGAACACGACACTTGTGAAGCGCAATGGTGTGGTGAGCGAGGAAGTATGGAAGGCCGACGGTCGATACGGCAATGCTATCCGCCACATCGTGTACTGGCTGGAGAAAGCTCAGCAGGTGGCTGAGAACGACCACCAGCGTGAAGTGATAGCGCTGCTGGTGAAATACTACAGGACGGGCGACCTGCGGGTGTTCAACGACTACTGCATCAAATGGGTTGGCGAGCACGAGGGCAGGATAGACTTCGTGAACGGCTTTATAGAGGTCTATGGCGACCCGCTGGGGCTGAAGGGCTCGTGGGAGGGCATTGTGGAATACAAAGACCTGGAGGCTACGAAGCGCACACAGGCCATCAGCCGCAATGCACAATGGTTTGAGGATCACTCGCCTGTAGACCCACGCTTCCGCAAGAAAACGGTGAAGGGCGTTACAGCCAATGCTATCTGTGCGGCGATGTTGGGTGGCGACGAGTATCCCTCGACAGCTATCGGCATCAATCTGCCCAATGCCGACTGGATACGTTCGCAGCACGGTTCGAAGAGCATAACCATCTCTAACATCACTGACGCCTACAACAAAGCAGCACATGGAAGCGGGTTCAAGGAAGAGTTCGTGGTAGATGAGGCAACGCTCTCATTGATAGAGAAATACGGGGACGTGTGTGACGACTTGCATACCGACTTGCACGAGTGTTTGGGACACGGTAGCGGACAGCTGTTGCCCGATACGGACCCTGACGCGCTGAAGGCCTATGGCAATACGATAGAAGAGGCCCGTGCCGACCTGTTCGGTCTCTACTATATTGCCGACCAGAAACTCATTGACCTGGGGCTGGTGCCTGACCAGGAGGCATACAAGTCGCAATATTATACGTATATCATGAACGGTCTGATGACGCAGCTCATCCGCATAGAGCCCGGTCGGCAGATAGAAGAAGCCCACATGCGCAACCGCGCTTTGATTGCCCGCTGGTGCTACGACCAGGGCGACGTCATCCGTCTAGAACAGCGCGAGGGAAAGACCTTTGTGCGCATCAGCGACTACGAGGCCTTGCGCGGGCTCTTTGCCCGTCTGCTGGCCGAGGTGCAGCGCATCAAGAGCGAGGGCGACTACGAGGCTGCCCGCCAGCTGGTAGAGCAGTATGGCGTCAAGGTGGATGCCCAGCTGCACGAGGAGGTGCTGGCACGCTACAAGCGTCTGAGCCTGGCACCCTACAAGGGCTTCATCAACCCCATGATGATGCCAGTACTGGATGGCGACGGACAGATATGCGACATTCAGCTGAACTATGCGGAGAGCTATGCGCACCAAATGCTGCGCTACAGCTCGGAATACGGAACGTTGTAGACATGGAGATGATGACAAATTCGGAGGTTGCTGAACTGGTGAAGGAGATTAAGCAGTCGTTCCGTCTGATGATGGACGGAGCGGTTGCTAAGTCAATGCGCGACAAGGGGGTAGACTATAAGCTGAATTGGGGGGCTACGCTGCCTTGTCTGCGCGAGATGGCTCAGGAGATTGCCAGCAAGCTAACAGCCAACAGCCCATACCCGCTGGCCATAGCCCTTTGGAAGGAGAATGTACGCGAATGCAAGATTCTGGCCACGATGCTGATGCCTGCCGACGAGATTCTGCCCGAGGTGTGCGATATCTGGATGGAGCAGATGCCCTCGCAGGAGTTGGCTGAGCAGGCGTCGTTCAACTTGTGGCAACACCTGCCGTATGCCCCTGAAAAAGCGTATCAGTGGATTGCGAGCGACAAAGAGTACTACCAACTGTGCGGATTCCACGTGCTGACACGTCTGTTTATGAACAAACAGGAACCCAACGATCGAGGCATCAACGAGTTTCTGGACCAGGCGCAGTCGTCGTTGCAAGGTCCGTATGTATCGGTGCAGAAAGCTGCCCTGCAAAGTGTACTTCGGTTTGCAGAATTGGGGTTAATGTACGAAAGGATGGCAAAAAGTGCCATGAAAAGCATCAATTTAGAACTTTTTTAAATTATTCTTGCCGTTATCTGAAGAAAAAGTAGTAATTTTGTGCGGTTTTTAACCATTTAACCACATAAAATGAAGGAAGAAGTAAATAAAATCGTCAGGAATATCCTGGCTACTTACTTGGAGCAAAATAGTTTGCGCAAGACTCCAGAGCGCTTTGCCATCCTGGGTCAGGTCTACGAAATGAATGGGCATTTCACGCTGGACGAGTTAGGCGACAAGCTTTATGAGCAAAAGCGGTTTCTGGTCAGCAGGGCTACGTTGTACAACACCCTGAAGCTCTTCATGGAGTTGCGACTGGTCATCCGGCATCGCTTCCAAGGTTCGACGAAGTATGAGGCCTGTTACGACAACAACAGCCACTGCCATCAGATATGCACGGTGTGCGGCAAGGTGACGGAGTTTAAGTCGCAGAAGATTACAAATGCCTTTGACTCTCTGCACCTGAGACGCTTCCGTAAGGACGGTTTCTCACTTTATATCTACGGCATCTGCAGTTCCTGTCAGGCACAGATGACAAAGCAGGCTAACAAGCGAAAAATGGCGAAAACAAATAATAATAGCATAGAATAGTAATAATGAATCAAGGTAAAGTTGATGTCCTGCTGGGTCTTCAGTGGGGCGACGAAGGAAAAGGAAAGGTGGTCGATGTGCTGACCCCACAGTACGATGTGGTTGCCCGCTTCCAAGGCGGTCCTAACGCAGGTCATACGTTGGAGTTCGAGGGAGAGAAGTACGTGTTGCGATCTATCCCTTCAGGCATCTTTCAAGGTGGCAAGGTGAATATCATTGGTAACGGCGTTGTGCTGGCTCCCGACTTGTTTATGGAGGAGGCGATGGCACTGGAGGCCAGCGGTCACGAGCTGAAGGAGCGTCTGCACATTTCAAAAAAGGCTCACCTCATCATGCCCACACATCGTGTGCTGGATGCTGCCTACGAGGCGCAGAAAGGAAAGAACAAGGTAGGCACTACGGGTAAGGGCATCGGTCCGACCTATACAGATAAGATTAGCCGTAACGGTCTGCGTGTGGGCGACATCTTGGAAGGTTTCGAAGAGAAGTATGCTGCACACAAGGCCCGTCATGAGGCCATCCTGAAGTCGCTGAACTTTGAATACAACATCGACGAGGTGGAGCAGAAGTGGTTGAAGGGCATCGAGTACCTGCGCCAGTTCCATCTGGTAGATTCAGAGCATGAGATCAATAAGACGCTGCGTGCCGGCAAGAGCATTCTGTGTGAGGGTGCCCAGGGTACGATGCTCGATGTGGACTTCGGCAGCTATCCTTTCGTAACCTCTTCGAACACGATTTGCGCTGGTGCCTGCACCGGTCTGGGTATCGGTCCTAACAAGATAGGCGAGGTGTTCGGCATCATGAAAGCTTACTGCACACGCGTGGGGGCAGGTCCGTTCCCCACAGAACTGTTCGACGAGACGGGCAAGAAGATTCGCGACTTGGGTCATGAGTATGGTGCAGTGACCGGTCGTGAGCGCCGTTGTGGTTGGATAGACCTTGTGGCCCTGCGCTACAGCATCATGGTGAATGGCGTTACGCAGCTCATCATGATGAAGAGTGACGTGCTGGACGGCTTCGATACCATCAAGGCCTGCACAGCATATAAGGTTAATGGTGTTGAGACACGCGACTTCCCCTATGACATTGAGAAGGACATAGAGCCCATCTACCAAGAGCTGCCGGGCTGGAAGACGGATATGACGAAGTTCACGTCGGAAGACCAGTTCCCCAAGGAGTTCAGCGACTATATCCAGTTCCTGGAGAAGGAGCTCGAGACACCCATAAAGATTATCAGCATCGGTCCAGACCGTGCTCAAACTATTGTACGTAAGTAAATGGCACAAAAACCAAGTATACCCAAAGGAACGCGTGACTTCGGCCCCATCGAGATGGCCAAGCGCAACTATATCTTCAACACCATTCGTGAGGTGTATGCCCTCTATGGCTTCCAGCAGATAGAGACACCCGCTATGGAGACGTTGCAGACGCTGATGGGAAAGTATGGCGAGGAGGGCGACAAGCTGCTTTTCAAAGTACTGAACTCGGGTAACTGTCTGGCAAAGGTCAGCGACGAGGAACTGCAGGAGCGCAACACGCTTCATCTGGCATCGAAGATGTGTGAGAAAGGCTTACGCTACGACTTGACGGTGCCCTTTGCCCGCTATGTGGTGATGCATCGCGAGGAGTTGCAGCTGCCCTTCAAGCGTTATCAGATTCAGCCCGTATGGCGTGCTGACCGACCACAGAAGGGACGCTACCGTGAGTTCTATCAGTGCGACGCTGATGTGGTAGGCTCTGACTCGCTGCTCAACGAGGTGGAGCTGATGCAGATAGTCGATACCGTGTTCTCGCGTTTTGGCATCCGCGTGCAGATTAAGATCAACAACCGTAAGATACTCTCCGGCATTGCCGAGGTCATAGGTGCTGCCGACAAGATTGTAGACATCACGGTGGCTATCGACAAGTTGGACAAGATTGGCATCGACAATGTGAATGCCGAGTTGCGTGAGAACGGTTTGACGGAGGAGCAGATAGAGAAGCTGCAGCCTATCATCATGCTCAACGGCACAAACGACCAGAAGCTGCAAACCATTGCCCAGGTGCTGGCCTCTAGCGAGACAGGACTGAAGGGAGTAGAGGAACTTCGCTTCATCTTGGGGGCGCTGAGAACTCCAGGTACGCTTAAGAATGAGATTCAGCTCGACCTGACGCTGGCTCGCGGACTGAACTACTATACGGGAGCCATCTTCGAGGTGAAGGCCCTCGATGTGCAGATAGGCTCGATTACAGGTGGTGGCCGCTACGACAACCTGACAGGCATCTTCGGCATGCCCGGACTCTCAGGTGTAGGCATCTCGTTCGGTGCTGATCGTATCTACGATGTGCTGAACCTGCTAGACCTCTATCCGCAGGATTCTGTCACCACAACGCAGTTGCTCTTCATCAACTTTGGCAAAAAGGAGACTGACTACTGCCTGCCTATCATCAGACAGGTGCGTGAGAACGGCATTCGTGCGGAGATATACCCCGATGCAGCCAAGATGAAAAAGCAGATGTCGTATGCCAATGCCAAGCAGATTCCCTTTGTGGCTCTTGCTGGCGAGAACGAGATGCAGGCAGGCCAGATAACCCTGAAAAATATGGAGACTGGCGAACAACAGATGATCACTACTAATGAACTAATACAAACTATCAAATCATGAAGAAAGTAACATTTAGCACCCTCTTGTTAGTGCTGGCTATCGTATTGATGTCTGGCACTAAGGACAAAACGACGACGATTTTTGTCATCGGTGACTCTACGGCAGCCAATAAGGACACAACTGGAGGAAAGGTAGAACGCGGATGGGCGATGATGCTGCAACCCTGTTTTGACTCAGCGTATATCCGGGTAGATAATCATGCGCTCAACGGACGCTCCTCGAAGAGCTTCATCAATGAGGGCCATTGGGACAAGGTGGTCTCGCTGATTAAGCCAGGTGACTATGTCATCATCCAGTTTGGTCATAACGACGAGAAAAAGCAGCCTGAGCGTCATACGGACCCAGGTTCAACGTTTGACTACAATCTGGCGAAGTTTGTTCGTGAGACACGTGAGAAGGGCGGCATCCCTGTACTGATGAGTTGTGTTGTACGTCGTAACTACTACGTGAAGGCTCCTGAGATTGCTGACGACGAATTGCTGCGTACCTCTACCTTTAAGAACGGTGTGAAGATGATTGAGGGCGACACCCTGATTGACACCCACGGACTCTACAAGGTAGCCCCCCGTGATGTGGCCCAGCGTATGAACTGCCACTTTGTTGATGCCAACAAGATTACGCACGATTTGGAACAGGGCATGGGCACAGAGGCTTCCAAGAAGCTGCATATGTGGTTCCGTCCAGGTGAGGAGCCTAGCGAGCCTAAAGGCAAGCAGGACAATACTCACTACAGCATCTATGGTGCCACGAAGGTTGCCAATCTGCTGGCTGATGCGCTGTGTGAGGAGATTCCCTTGCTGAAAAAGTATCGTACATGCTGCAATCAAGGCTGTAAGAAAGACAATAAAGGTAAGGTGGAATCGAAAGACAAGAAAGATAAAAAAGATAAAATGGACAAAAAATAAATAGTCCAGATGTCGACAATAAATCCCGCAAAACATTTGCGGGATTTGTTTTTTCTCCGTATCTTTGCAAAAAGCATTTTATTAACTAACTAAACAAACATTTTAAGATTATGAAGAAAAAGTTTATCTGCGCTGTTTGTGGATATATCTACGAAGGCGATGCTGCTCCCGAGAAGTGCCCCATCTGTAAGGCTCCAGCTTCAAAGTTCTCTGAGTTGAAGGAAGATGGTGAGACCACTTACGCTACTGTTCATCGTATTGGTGACGGCAAGCCCGAGGGAGTGAGCGAAGAGATGATTCAGGATCTGCGCAATCACTTCAATGGTGAGTGTGGTGAGGTAGGTATGTATCTGGCTATGGCCCGTCAGGCTGACCGTGAGGGCTATCCTGAAATCGCTGAAGCGTTCAAGCGCTATGCTTTCGAGGAGGCTGACCACGCTTCTCGTTTCGCTGAGCTGCTGGGCGAGTGCGTTTGGGATACGAAGACCAATCTGGAGAAGCGTGCTGCTGCTGAGGCTGGTGCTTGTGAGGATAAGTTCCGTATTGCCAAGAATGCTAAGGCTGCCGGCTTTGACGCTATTCACGACACCGTTCATGAGATGGCTAAGGACGAAGCTCGTCACGGTGCAGGCTTCGCTGGCTTACTGAAACGTTATTTCGGCAAGTAAAGGTACAATAAATAAAGGAAAATGTCGTTTTATCAATGATATGATAAGACGACTTTTCTTTTTCATGCTCACGATAGCAGCCTTGCTGACGGCTTGTACGGACAACGACTCTTTCTCTACTGCCGCAGGCAACAGGCTCACCTTTTCGGAGGATACCATCAGCTTTGACACGTTGTTCAGCACGGTGCCCTCTGTTACGCAAGTATTCTGGGTATACAACCGGTCTAATGACGGCATCCGCATTCAGACAGCTCGTCTGGAACGAGCCAGTCAGTCGGGCTATCGTGTCAACGTGGACGGCACCTATCTGAATCCTGTGGGTCAAGACTTCGAGGTACGCAAGGGCGACAGCCTGTTGGTATTTGTCGAGGTAACTACCCATGAGAATCATGCTGACAGTCCTCAGCTGGTGGAAGACAACCTGATACTGACGCTGGAGAGTGGGGCAGTACAGCGCGTCAATCTGCGCACCTACAGCTGGGATGCGAAGAAAATAGCCGATTTGGTTATCAGCCGCGATACCGTCATTGAGTCGTCTGTTCCTCTGCTGATTAGCGGCTATGGTATCAAGGTCAATGAAGGCGCAACGCTGACGTTGCGTAATACTGATTTATATTTTCATGATGGTGCAGGCATCGAGGCTAACGGACAGCTGATGGCTGATAACTGTCTGTTCCGTGGTGACCGTCTGGACCGTATGTTCGACTATCTGCCGTACGACCGCATTCCTGGTCAGTGGGGTGGCATCTATCTGGCTTCACACGAGAAGACGAATGAGTTGACCAATTGCGAGATACGAAATGCGGTAGATGCCATTGTCTGCGATAGCACGGAGTTGGTGCTTGTCAATACCATTATTCATAACAGTAGTGGTGCGGGCCTGATGGCAAGGAACTCGCTGCTTTCGCTGGCTTATTGTCAGCTGACCAATACTCTTGACGACTGTCTGTCGTTAGAGGGTTGTCAGGCAGAGATACATCATTGTACCTTGGGGCAGTTCTATCCATTCTCGGCGAATCGTGGCTCAGCGCTTAGCTTTGTCACTTCAACGCTGCCTATGGTGCTGTCTTGTAGTCATACGCTCATTACGGGTTATGATGAAGATGTGTTGATGGGACAGGTGCATACGACGGAGCCTGTAGTGTGTGAGTACTATTTTGCCGACTGTATCGTACGTACGGACAGCGTCAATGACCCAGAGCGTTTTGAACGCATGATATGGGAAACGCCAAAAGACTCCGTTCAGGGTAAACAGCATTTCAAGACGATAGATGAGGATAACCTCTATTACGACTTTACGATAGACAGCATCTCTCCAGCTTTCAATAGGAAGATAGGGCGAATATTCGACTGACGCTTATTCGCGCCAGAGCCATGTTGCCAGCTTGTTGGCCCAGCGGATGCTGATGCGGAACCAACGATAGGTGCTGACCTCCTTGCCTCCGAAGCGGAGAATGAAATCACGATAGGGATTCTTACGGAAGGGCAGACCGACATCCATGAAGCGGATGTGGGCATAGCCTCGTTCGTGGGCATCCTTGATGGTGTGCCAGAAGGTAATGGCATTGGGGTGGAAGGGGGCATAGCTCTTGCGTCGTGAGGCTGAATACCACAAATAGGCATCGCCGTTGGAATAGACACACACCGAGCAACCTACCACTCGTTCATGAACCTTCGTAATGAAAATCTTGCAATGTCCACCATCCTTCATCCCACGGAAGAACTCATCGACGGGCAGGAATCGGCGAGGCTTGAACCAGTTATGACTACGAAGCAGTTTGGAGAATGCACGAAATTCCTCATCTGTCTCTACCTCTTTGGTGATGGCTCCTCGGCGCAGGGCATTCTCTATGCGCTTGCGCTGTCGTTCGGTGATGCGCTCTTCAGGAGTCCTTGAGTGCAATGAGTTGTGGACACTCATCCAACGAACAGGAAAATACTTCAGCTTGCGAAGCTCACGATAGCCGAACATCTTTTCGCTGAGATGGCTGAACTCCATATAGAGAGTGCGGTTCTGCAGACGGGAAGTAATAGCTTCTGCCATCAGTCCGAAGGTATGCTGGCGGTTCAGACTCTCATCATGATACACGCCATCTCCCATCACTCGCACATGCATATATAAATAAGGTGGAATCCAGGAGCTTCGGTAGCGCACTATAGCCAGCATGTGGGCCACTACCGAATTGTCGTCTTGCTGCACAACAACCATAAAGGGCTTATGGCGAGGTGTGTGCTCGCAGAGCTCCATCAGCTCAGGGCTATGGAAATAGTTACCCTCAGGAATGGATGGAAGTTGGGCTGCATGTTCGAAGACGGAGACTTTCATGCTGCAAAAATACAAAATAATTGTGAAATATGATTTATGTATTATGAATTATTTTGTATCTTTGCATCCATAATTCATCATCATACTTATGGAATTTAAAGATTTAGTACAATTACGTCGCTCACATCGTAAGTTTACGGACGAGGAGATTGACGGCGAAGATGTGAAGCTGATACTGCGTGCTGGCCTGATGGCACCCACCTCTAAGAGCCTGCGTGCCTGGCACTTTGTAGTAGTTGACGACAAGATGGATTTGGAGAAGTTGTCGGATGCCAAAGATATGGGCGGACAGTTTCTGAAGGGTGCTCCGTTGGCTATCGTCATCCTGGGTGATCCCCTGCAGAACGATTGCTGGGTGGAGGATGGCTCCATTGCCGCTATCTCTATGCAGTATCAGGCTGAGGCCTTGGGCTTAGGCTCCTGTTGGATTCAGATGCGAGGCCGAGGGTTGTCGGATGGTACGACTGCCGATACCGTTATACATGGAGTACTCGATATTCCTGAAAACATGTCTTGTCTCTGCATTCTGGCCATTGGCCATAAGGCTGATGAGCGCAAGCCTCAGAACGAGGACAAGCTGAAATGGGAGAACGTACATCTGAACAAGTGGTAAGAGACAGGCGCCAGGAAGAGAAGCACATGAGAATAGTACTGATAGGCAGGGGCCGATTAGCCACCAATCTGGAGCCGGCATTGAAAGCTGCCGGTCATGAGGTGGTAAGTGTCAACAGTCGAACCTTAGAGCTACTGCCGATGACGGCTGACGTGTTTGTCATTAGCGTAAAGGATGACGCCTTGGAGGAAGTCATCAGCAAGGCGACAAAGGGTAGGGAGGAACAATGCTTCGCCCATACTGCAGGCTCTATGCCGATGTCGTTGTTTGAAGGCAAAACGAGCCACTATGGTGTGTTCTATCCGATGCAGTCTTTTTCGAAGGAGCGTCAGGCCAGTTTTGAGGAGATTCCTGTATTCCTTGAAGCTAATGACGATGCGACGTTTCAGCTGTTGCAGTCTTTGGCAGAGAGCATCAGCCATCGGGTTTATAAGTTGGGTAGTGACGACAGGAAGTATTTGCATCTGGCTGCTGTCTTTGCCTGTAACTTCACCAACCATTGCTATGCGCTGTCGGCTGATATCTTGGAACAACACGGTCTACCTTTCGATGTGATGCTTCCCTTGATTGACGAGACCGCATCTAAGGTGCACCAGCTGCATCCCAAAGATGCTCAAACGGGTCCTGCAGTACGTTATGACGAGAACGTTATCAGCATGCAGCGCCAACTGCTTACCCAGCATCCAGAGATGCAGGCAGTATACGAACTGATGTCAAAAAGCATACATCATAAAGCAACAAACAAATGATTGGTTACGATTTACAAAAAATACGCACCATCATCTTCGACATAGATGGTGTACTCTCAGCACAAACCATCTCGTTAGGAGATGACGGACAACCTCGCCGCACGGTTAACATCAAGGATGGATACGCTATCCAGCTGGCCATGAAGATGGGCTTGCGCATCGCCATCATTACAGGCTGCAAGATAGAGTCTGTAGGTGTCCGCTATCGTGGTCTGGGTGTAGAGGATATCTATCTCGGATGTGCTATGAAGATCAAGACTTACGACGACTATCTGGCAACCTATGGCTATAGTGACGAGGAGGTAATGTATATGGGTGACGATATTCCCGACCTGGAGATTATGCGTCGGGTGGGCTGTCCGGTCTGTCCTAAGGATGCTTGTCCTGAAGTGAAGGAAGTCAGCATCTATGTCAGCGACCTGAACGGAGGCTATGGCTGCGGTCGCGATGTGATAGAGCAGACGCTGCGGGCACAAGGTCACTGGCTGAAGGATGAAAGGGCTTTCGGATGGTAAGTGACTATCATGTGATATTGGCTAGCAACTCCCCTCGGCGCAAGGAACTGCTGGCAGGCATCGATATCCCTTTTGACGTTCGTGTGATTGACGGCATAGACGAGAGCTATCCTGCCGACCTGCCAACGAAGAAGATTGCTGAATTCATCTCTCACAAGAAGGCTATGGCTTATCGTGAGACGATGGCTGACGATGAGTTGGTGATTACGGCCGACACCATCGTGATATTAGGCAACGAGGTGATGGGTAAGCCAAAGAATGAGGCAGATGCCAAGCGTATGCTGTACGAGCTGAGCGGACAAACGCATCAGGTTATTACAGGTGTCACGCTGACTACCCTCAGTCGTCAGTCCAGCTTCTCTGTGGAGACCGATGTCACCTTCAAGCAATTATCTGATGAAGAAGTGGACTATTACGTCAGCAAGTATCAGCCGATGGACAAGGCCGGTGCTTATGGCATACAAGAGTGGATAGGACATATAGGAGTGACGGGTATGCGAGGCAGCTACTTCAACGTGATGGGGCTTCCTGTTCAGCGAATCTATGAAGCCCTTCAGGCTTATTGAATTGTTCTGTTCGGCACATATTTTCTATCAAAAGTACCCTTTTAGGGATTATAGTCGAAAAAGAATAAGGAAAAATTTGCTGATTAAGATTAAATTGCTTACCTTTGCATTGCACACAAATAGTAATTTTAATCTATATTTATCATTTTCCTCGGAGGGAAGCAGTCTGCGAAGATAGCTTCCCTATTCCTTTTTTCAGGACAAGATAAACCGACCTGCTGATTCGTTGAAAGAATCGGGTTGTTCGCTGAATAATTTTGCCTTAGGTGATGGCTAATCGTAACTTTGCATCAGAAATTAATCAAAACGATAAAGCATATGAACGAACTGATTCAAAACTTCGACCCCATCACATTGGACGAAATGAACGGCATCAAGCTGATGAACCGTATGGACACCAAGTTTGTCACCACACGCCGCAAGTTAGCCATGCTGCTACAGATGGCCCAGCAGGACTATCGCATCCAGGAGATTAATGGTGAGCGTAACATGCAGTACGACACCACCTATTTTGATACTCACCAGTTCGATATGTACAACGACCATCAGTATGGCCACGCTAATCGGCAGAAGATTCGTTTCCGTACTTACGTCAGCAGCAATCTCCAGTTTATGGAGGTCAAGACGAAGAACAATCACGGTCGTACTAAGAAGAAGCGCATAGAGGTTACTGATATGAACCTGACCGACGAGACCAAGCTTGCGTTCCTGGCAGACCACCTGCGCTATGATGCCAACCTGCTGATTCCTGCGTTGAACAATCACTTCAGCCGCCTGACACTGGTCAATCGTGACAAGACGGAGCGTCTGACCATTGACTCCGATCTGCAGTTCAACAACCTGGTGACGGGTCAGAGCAAGCAGATGGGACAGCTAGTCATCATCGAGCTGAAGCGCGATGGTTTGTGCTATTCACCAGTCTTGGAGATGCTGCTGCAACTGCAGATTCGTCCTCATGGATTCTCCAAGTATTGCATGGGTTCGGCACTTACCAACAGTGACCTGAAGATTAACCGCTTCAAGCCGAATCTCATCGATATCAACAAACTTATGGTGCAAGCCGTATAACTATTCAACACTCATTTCACAACTCTCAATCAACACGATTATGGACACTCTGTTTTCAACCGAATTCTTTGACATGCTATTGCGGTTCCTTATCTGCGTAGCTGTTATCTGGGTCATCATAGACCGCTTCTACGCATCGAAGAGCAAACGTCGCGATTTCTATTTTACCTTTATGCTCATCTCCATTGCCATCTTCTTCATAGTCTACTTTATGATATTCGTGCTGGAAGATATGAAGGGCAAGACCTCAATGGGTATCGGCATTGGTCTCTTTGGCATTTTCTCCATCATGCGCTACCGTACGGATGCCATGCCTGTGCGTGAGATGACTTATCTCTTTGTCACTATCTGCCTCTCTGTGGTCAATGCCTTGGCCGTATCCATGAGCTATGCAGAGCTGTTGGTCACCAATGCCATCTTTGTTGCCGCTGTATGGATTTGCGAGAAACACCTGAAGATGGATACCTCAAAGCTGGTGCAGTACGACCGCATTGAACTCATCAAGCCTGAGCGCCGCCAGGAGTTGGTAGATGACCTGAAGGCTCGTACAGGCCTGGAGGTGTTGAACGTGGAGATAGGAGCCATCGACTTCCTTCGCGATATGGCAGTCTTGCGTGTTTACTATAAGTCAGGATTCCACAAGCAAGACAAGGAGATAGACAACATGATTAAACTTAAGAACTCAGATTATGCGAACATTTAAAAACATCATGATAGCCTTAGGCGCGCTGATAAGCCTGCCTGCATGGGCACAGAGTGAAGGTGGCCTGCTGATGGAGGCCGATGTCAAGAAGAGCATCACGAAGGATCTCTCCATCGGTTTTGGTGCCGACCTGCGTACGCGTAACAACTTCAAGACGATGGATCGTTGGAGCGTGGGAATTAATGCTGACTATAAGCTGACCGACTGGCTGAAGGTGGACGCAGGTTACAAGCTGCTCAACACCAATTTCCGCGAGGACATCAACCTGAAGAGCTCAGGAGCCTACAACAGTCTTCGACCCAGCTATTGGGGCATCAAGCATCGTTTCTATGCTTCACTGACGGGCAGCTATAAGTTTGCCAACATCATCAAGCTCTCGCTTCGTGAGCGCTGGCAGTATACCTACCGTCCAGAGAAGACAGTTCAACGTTGGGATTACGACGATGAGGAATGGGAGGACAAAGTGAGAGGCGGTCTTGCCAAGAACCAGCTCCGTTCCCGTTTCCAGATTGAGTATGCTCCCAAGAAGGCACTCTTTACCCCTTATGCCAACATCGAGCTCTACAATTCGTGGGGACTGGATAAGGTTCGCTACAACATCGGCACAGACATCCGTCTTGACAAGCACCACTCGCTGGGTGTCTTCTATCGCTACCAGAATGTTCACGACGATGATGACGACACCCCTAATATGCACTATCTGGGTGTAGGCTATAAGTTCAAGTTCTGACACGTCAGACGGCAATGCCGGCTGTGAGGATGCAATCGTTGAGGCTTATTTGATGCTGACGGTTACAGGGTTCTCTACCTCGCGCTTCCATGCTGTCAGGTAGTTGAACCATTCCTTTGATGAATGGTAGCCAAAAGTCTCATTAGCAGAGGTATAGCAAACCTTGTAGGCCATGTGGTTGCCATCTACCTTCAGGACGTAAGCATAGTTGTCCTTATTGGCTGGTTCCTCGCTGACAATGTTCTGCTGGGGGACCAGCACAGCCAGTCCTACAGTCTCACGCTTCCACTTGGTGGTATCGGCAGCAGGGTAGTCAGTACCCCAACAGGCACGCAGGCCTTTCTTGTCGGAGAATTCCTCAGAACCTTTCACGTTGATGATGCCTGTTGAGAAACGATAGTCGCTGACGTCCTTATTGAAGTTGACATCGACATCAGTATCACGATGACCTGCATACTGGGTGTAGCGCAGGGTCATGTTGACGGGAGTTTTGGAGGCGTCTGCCTTCCAGCCTCTGTCCACCAGCTCTACAATGGTACGCAGCGGACCATAGCTGATGATGCGCTGGGTGCGTGTCTTGACAGGCTCCACATGGGTTGGCTTCTGACCATCCCAACCACGGAAGGCACCAAGTCCGAAGGTCTGACCCACCCACAGCACATCGTCACCATAGCCTTGGGCCTTCTGTTCAGCTGTCGTATAGAACTGGGTGTCCTTCAGCTCCAGCTGTTTCTTGTATTTGCCATATAGATCCAGCGTCTGGCGGGCATCAAAGTAGATGCGGATGCCATTCAGCTCACTCTCGAAGTCAACGCCATGATGGTGCTGCAGGTTGTAGGTGTAGGCAGCGTCACCACGGGCTGTGATAGCCTCTATGAAGTTGTTCTGCTGGTGCTTCTTCAGCGTCTTGTCCTTGGTGTTGGCCATCACCATCTCCGCATAGACTCTGGCAGGGTAGGTGCGAGGCTCACCCGTCTCAAAGAAGGTAACGCTGTATTCCTTCACCTCCTTCTTGTTGAGGTCAGCCAGGAAGCAGAGCTCGTCGAAGGTCTCATCCTGGTTCAGGTCGTCCAGCTGGCAGGGAATCTCCTGACCGTTTTGGGTGACAACAGCCGATCGGACCTCTCCATAGGGGAAGAGGGCAATGACAACAGGAACGTCTGAACGGGAGATATTCATCGGATTACTGACGGTAACCTTGATGGTCTGGCTGGCGGAAACTGACATGCAGCAGGCAGCCAACAGCACGGAAATAATGGTTTTCTTCATCTTGCTTGATTTGTTTTGAGTGTTGCAAATTTCACACAAATAAACGAAAACGCGGGTAACAATGCACTTTTTTTTATCTTTTTTAGGTTAAAATTTGGTTTTTAAAATATTTTTTAGTAATTTTGCATCGGTTTTTAACATTTAGTGCGCTCTAAGGTGAGAAAAGTCTACGGCATATTATTCTTCATCATGATGGTTTGCGTCAGTTGCGAGTGGCAGCTGAAGCCAAACAACAATGATGCAGCCGACACCCAGCTGAAGATAGAGCGCTACGACCGCATAGAGAGTCTTTATCTGTCTACAGGCGACTATTCTGCCCTTCAACAGATGAACACCAGCTACCCCATGCAGACCCGCATGTTGATAGAGGACATTCTACGTATCGGCAAGGTAGATGACCCTGACATCAATGTCAAGTTCCTGCGCTTCTTCCAGGATTCTACGCTGCAGGCTTTGCTCAAAGACGTTCATAAGCAGTATTCCGACATGGATGACCTGAGCACAGAGCTCTCATCTGCTTTCATTCAGCTGAAGGAAGAGCTGCCCAATATGGAGCTCCCTCAGATATACACCCAGATAGGCTCTTTCGACCAGAGCATCGTGGTGGGCAACAACACCTTAGGCATCAGCCTGGACAAGTACCTTGGTGCTGACTATCCCTTCTACCGTGAGCACTATAGCGATGAACAGCGCCGCATGATGGTACGCTCCATGATTGTGCCCGACTGTCTGGGATTCTATATTCTGAGCCTTTATCCCCTGTCGCACAACCATGAGACGACCAAGGAGGAGCGTGACCAGCACATGGCCAAGATACAATGGGTGGTCAATAAGATCATGAAGCGCAAGGTGTTCGACAATGTCAACATCTCTGAAGTAGAGAAAATGATGAATAAGAACAAGAAGTTGACTATTGAAGAACTTCTTTCGATGAAAAAACTATAAGTTACATTTGGTCTTTCTAAGTTTTCTTTGTAATTTTGTAGGCCGAAAACTGAAAGACTATGCCAGAACAGAATAATCAATCCAACACTAGCGGTGCAGGACAGCGCCGCAGCAGAAGGCAACAGCCCATAGACAACAGCTATGCTCATGTGCAGCCTCAGGCCACCGAGATAGAGCGTGCCGTGTTAGGAGCCTTGATGATAGACAAGGATGCCTACGCCATTGTCTGCGAGTTGCTTTATCCTGAGAGTTTCTATGAGCCACGTAATCAGAAGGTCTATAGTGCCATTCGTGAGCTGTCGATGCATGAGTCGCCTGTTGATGTATGGACTGTGACGGAGCAGTTGGCCAAGCAGGGTGACCTGGAGGATGTCGGTGGTCCAGGCTATGTGACGGAGCTGTCATCACGAGTTGCCTCATCAGCCAATATTGAGTATCATGCCCGCATCATAGCCCAGAAGTCACTGGCTCGTCAGCTCATCTCTTATACCAGTCGTATTCAGGGCTTGGCCTTTGACGAGACGGTAGATGTAGACGACCTGATGCAGGAGGCAGAGGGAGCGTTGTTTGAGTTGGGACAGCGCAACATGAAGAAGGACTATACGCAGATAGACCCTGTCATCAAGAGTGCTGTTGAGGTCATCCAGAAGGCCGCAGCCAATAAGGATGGTCTGACGGGTGTTCCCACAGGCTATCACAAGCTCGACGACATCACCTCAGGCTGGCAACCCAGCGACTTGGTCATCATAGCAGGACGCCCTGCCATGGGTAAGACCTCGTTTGCTTTGTCCATGGCCAAGAATATTGCTGCCGACTATAAGGTGCCCATGGCTTTCTTTTCGCTTGAAATGTCGAATGTGCAGCTGGTGAACCGTCTCATCTCCAACTGCTGTGAGATTCAGGGCTCCAAGATACTGAACGGTCAGCTGCATCCTGATGAGTGGGACCGTCTGGACAAGCGTCTGAACACCCTTCTTGGTGCTCCTCTGTATGTTGACGACACCCCAGGCCTTTCTGTCTTTGAGCTTCGCACCAAGGCTCGTCGTCTGGTACGTGAGCATGACGTGAAGATTATCATGATAGACTATCTGCAGCTGATGAATGCCAACGGCATGCGCTTCTCCTCCCGTCAGGAAGAAGTCTCAACCATCTCTCGTTCTCTGAAGGGTCTGGCCAAGGAGTTGAATGTTCCCATCCTGGCTTTGTCGCAGCTGAACCGTGGTGTGGAGAGCCGTGAGGGTCTGGAGGGTAAGCGTCCCCAGCTCTCTGACCTGCGTGAGTCAGGAGCCATTGAGCAGGATGCCGACATGGTGCTCTTTGTGCATCGTCCTGAGTACTACCATATCTATCAGGATGACAATGGTCGTGACCTGCGTGGTATGGCTCAGATCATCATTGCCAAGCATCGTAAGGGTGCCACAGGCGATGTGCTGCTGACCTTCCGTGGTGAGTTTACCCGCTTTGAGAATCCAGAAGACCGTCGCTTGGGTACCAGGCCTAAGAATGATGGTGGTGGCGAGATACTGGGTAGCAAAATCAATGGCGACCAACAGCCTAATGAGGGTGAGTCGCCATTTGGGGAGTATAGCCAGCAGGATGGTCCTCTGCCGTTCTAATTGGAATACTTGTCAATAAACGTCTGGGCTTGGCTGTTGCCAAGCTCTTTTGCTTTCTGCAGGTTCTTCATGCCTTCCTGCTTATTGCCCTTGGCACACTGGGCAATGCCTGACATCAGGTAGCCGTCGCTGCCTTCAGGGTCCAGTCGCAGGCACTCCTGGGCACTCTCCAGGGCCTGGTCGAACAGGTTCACACGCAGCTCATAGCTGGCCTTCTCAGCCCACAGCATGGCATCGTTGGGCTCTATGGCCACCAGGTCCTGCATGTCATTGATGGCCTGCTGGAAACGACGGATGTCCATTGACAGCTGGGCACGGACTCTCAGATAGGGGGCAGCAGTCTTGATATAGGGACGGCTGAACATGCTGACGGCACTGTCCAGCTGGGCCATGGCAGCTTTCTTGTCGTCCTTTTGCAGCTTGCACTGGGCAGCGGCAAAGAAGTTGTCTGCACTACGCAATTCAGTCTTTGCCAATTCCTCATAGATGCCAAAGGCCTCGTCATACTTCTGCTGGGCATAGAGAATCTGTGCCTGCTGCTGACGGTAGATGGGCAGTGGGTTGATGCTGTGAGCCTCCTTCGACTCCTCCAAGGCACGGTCCAGGGTCCATCCCTCATATGGCTGGTCGCTCTGGTAGATTTCCTTCTGGTAGATGGTCTGCGCATACTGGAAGTGAGCATCGTCCTTCTGGTCAGCCACCTTGATGGCCTGCTTCATGGCCTCGTCAGCATGGGCAAAGTCGCCTTTTGCTGCAGCCTGACGTGCCCTGTAGATGTAGCCGTCAGCCTTGTTGGGGAACTTCTCTATGAAGCGGTTGACGTAGTTGTCGTAGGCTCCAGCCTCCATGACTGTAGCACCCATAAAGAGCGACAGCACGGCATCCTCATACTTCTCAGGGATGACCTTGGCAATATGAGTCGAGCGCAGGGTGGGGTCGTTCAGTCCCAGGGCAGTCATGGTCATGTCAGCCACAAAGCGTGCACTGACCGCATAGCTGCTGGTAGCCTGATTGTCTGCTGAGGGTTGCAGGAGTCCAATGACCTCACCACCGTCGTTCATGATAGGGCTGCTGAGCTGTTGCTCGCTGGCAGTCATCGACATGGTGTAGTAGGTATAGTTGTTCTGGAATTGCTCAGCATTGCTGATGGTGCCTGGTGTGCAGGCAGGTTCTTTCTTGGTGGAGTAGGGCAGCAGCCATACCTTAGCACCATTCATGGCAGGTGTCTGGGCCACTGTCAGGGCAGTAGGTTTCTTGACATCTACCTGGAACTTAGCCACGTCGTACATGTCGTTGGCAGCAATGATGCCCTCTACAGGCCATTCCTTACCCTGTGCGTCGATGATGACAGCACGGTGGGCATCCTTGAATGGTGTGAAGCTGCTGACAGCCACGCCAGTCTCGCTGATGAAGAATCCGTTGCTGCTGGCCAGCAGAGTACCATCGGCCTTGAAGGTCTTGAGTGTGAAGACGGCATTCGCAGCCTTCTTGGCCCATGAGGGGTTTTGTGCCACAGCGTGGCTAAATAGGGATAAAATGAAAAATATTACAGATATTCGTCTCATAGCTTTAATAATTCTTTTGCGTTTTGTATGGCTGCCTGGGTGATGTCGCTGCCACTCAGCATCTGAGCTATCTCATTGATGCGCTCCTCCTGCGTCAGCTCCTGCATGCGGCTGGTGGTACCCTGGCTGGTCTCCTCTTTCGACACCTTGTAATGGTGGCTGCCCAAGGCGGCAATCTGGGGCAGATGGGTGATGCTGATGACCTGACGGTCCAGGTCTCCCATCTCCTGCATCATCTCGGCCATCTTCTCGGCTATCTTGCCGCTGACACCAGTGTCAATCTCATCGAAGATGATGGTAGGCAGCTTGACGGCTCCGCTAATCATGGCCTTCAGCGACAGCATGACACGTGCTATCTCACCACCTGATGCCACCTGCGCCACAGGCTGGAGTGGGGTAGAGGTGTTGGCGGAGAAGAGGAAGCTGACATTGTCCTGTCCGTTGCGTCCCAGCTCACCAGCCGTGATGCTGACCTGAAAACGCACATGAGGCATTCCTAAGGGCACCAGACGCTTGTTCAGCTGCTGCTCTATCTCCTTGGCAGCCTTCTGGCGCAGCTTGGTCAGCCGGTCAGCCTGTTGCCGGCTCTTGGCTGTCAGCTGCTGGCATTGGGCCTCCAGCTCAGCCAGGGCCTCGTCGCTATTCTCTATGTTGCTGAGCTTCAGCTTCAGCTGGTCGCGCTGTTCTATCAGCTCTGCCACCGTCTCAGCATGGTACTTCTTCTGCAACTCATACAGGCGGTCCAGACGCTCATTGATGCGGTCCAGCTCTGCAGGGTCAAATTCTGTGTCCTCCAGCAAAGAGCTTACTTCGTCGGCAATATCCTTGAGTTCTATGTGACAGCTGTTCAGGCGCTCCACCAGCTCATCGGTCTTGGGCAGCACCTTGCTGATGCCACTCAGGGCATGGAGGGCAGCTTTCACCTGACTGACGCCGCCATAGTTCTCATTGTACAGAGCATGGTCGGCCTCATAGAGGGCTGTCTTGATGTCCTCGGCATGCGACATGGTCTCGCTCTGCTGCTCCAACTCCTCCTGCTCGTCTTCCACGAGCTTGGCTGCTGCCAGCTCCTCGTACTGGAACTGCAGGAAGTCCTGGTTCTGACGGTTCTGCTCAATATCGTCCTTGAGCTGTTGCAGTTGGCTGTTGGCAGCCTGCAGCTGACTGTAGGTCTGCTCGTAGTCGGCCAGCTCCTGCTGGTCTTTGGCAATGATGTCCACCACGCTCAGCTGGAAGTCCTGCTTGTTGAGCAGTAGGTTCTGGTGCTGCGAGTGCACGTCCACCAGCCTCTCGCCCAGATCTTTCAGCATGGACAGGGCCACAGGGGTGTCGTTGATGAAGGCACGGCTCTTGCCTGCTGCTGTCAGCTCACGTCGCACAATGGTGTCTGTGGCGTCATATTCTATCTCATTCTCCTCGAACAGGTCCTGCAGATGGTATCTGGACAGGTCGAAGTGGGCCTCGATGATGCACTTGTCTGCGCCCTGCTTGATGGTCTTTGAGTCTGCCCGCTGACCCAGCAGCAGTCCTATGGCACCCAGGATGATGCTCTTGCCTGCTCCTGTCTCACCGGTAATCACCGAGAATCCAGGATACAGCGCTATATCCAGCTCGTCAATGAGCGTGAAGTTCTTGATATATAGTTGCTTTAACATTGCTTTGTGTTTGCAAATGGTTTATTCTTTAATCTTGTTCCAGGCGTCGCTTTGCGAGGCATTGATGTTGAACAGGATGTCATACACGGCCTGCTTCTCCTTCTGCGTACCCTTGCCCTTGTAGATGTTGGCCAGCTCGTCGCGCTTGTAGTCTGTCCATATCTGCGGCAGCAGACTCAGCGGCTTCTCCTCGTGGGCCTTCTTCAGGTTCTCCAGGGCTGTGGTGATGTTGCCTCGTCCACGCTCAGCATTGGTGGCCATCTCGTCCAGTCCAGTACGGTAGTAGTCATACTGAAACTGACGGAAAGGCTTCATGGCCTCGTCCAGGTAGTCGTTGATGATGGCAAAGCGGTTGCGACTGTTTTCAAAGGCTTTCCACCCTGCGAATCCCAGGTCTTGTGCATTGTTGGTCAGCTGCATGCAGCGTTGCAGAATCTCCGTTCCTCCCAATGGTGAGAAGGAGTCCAGGTTCAGCCCTATGATCAGGTAGGCATAGTAGGCCATCAGCGCTGTCAGCTGGTTGTCTATCATCTCGTCGTTGTAGTTCAGCTGATCGAACTGTGCGAAGTCAAAGTTGAACTCACCGTCCTTATTATTATATAAGGTGGTGGTGTAGGCTGAGTTCCACACAGGGCGGTTGGCCTGAATCATGGCTGTGCAGGTAAAGCGGTTGTTGGTCTTGTCCCACTTGGACACGGTCAGGTTGAAGTTCACGGTGATGCGCTCGTTCTTCTGGAACTGCAGCTCTGTCCACTGGCGGTCGTTCATCCACTGCTCCAGCGTCTGTTGCAGGTTCTCAAAGACGCTCTTGTCAGAGCCCTCCACCTGCTGGCTGTTGATGGTGATTTTCACCTGCAGCTCCTGGGCTCCAGCGGTCAGCACCACGCACAAGAAACCTATGATAAACAGTATTTTTCTCATTTCAGCCGACAAAGTTACGAAAAGTTGAGTGAAAAGCAAAATAAATGCTTGCTTTTATTTTCTTTTCCGAGACGTAGTAACTTCTCCAAGGGAGAAAGTTACGAAAAGTTGAGTGAAAAGCAAAATAAATGCTTGCTTTTATTTTCTTTTCCGAGACGTAGTAACTTCTCCATGAGAGAAAGTTATAAAAAAAACAAGCAAAGAGCCACATTATCTGAGAAAAAAGTTGTATTTTTGCAGGCTAATAATGCAACGCCACACGCTGACCAAGGTCAGAGAAAGCCAAAACAACGAAAATGCAGACGCTACATATATTCAATCCAGAACACGACATTGCGTTGGCCAGCAACCTGACCAACTTCACAGCCCCCCATGCCGGACGCCAGCTGAGGAACGACCTGGGCTTCCTGCCTGCCTTGTGGGCAGAGGAGGGCGATGTGGTGCTGGTAGAGAGTGTTGAGGGTGCAGAGCGAGCCTACAAACGGCTGCGTAGCAAGCTGGGTAGGGCACGATGCCTGTTTGTTGACAAGAGCCAGCTGCCCCGACTCGACCTGCAGCATGTCAGTCCATGGGGCTGGGACCCTGCCCTGTGTGCCCAGCTCAGGCGCTGGGGTGTCAGCAGTCAGCTGTTGCCTGCCACAGACCATTTGGAGACTGTCCGCCAGCTGTCACACCGTCGCACCTCAGCCCACCTGTTGCCCCTGTTGCAGATGGAAGGCACCGTCGGCCAGGCCTTTGAGTGCACCAAGACAGAGCAGGTGGCAGCCCTTCGCGAACAGTATGGTCAGATAGTGGTAAAGGCCCCTTGGTCATCCAGTGGTCGAGGGGTGCGTTTTGACGAGAATGCAGCGTGGGTGGCCCATGTCATAGCCCACCAGGGTAGCGTCATGGTAGAGCCCTATTATAATAAGGTGAAGGATTTCGGCATGGAGTTCACAGCCACCAGACAGGGGCTGCGCTATGAGGGGCTGTCGCTGTTTCAGACCAAGAACGGAGCCTATACGGGCAATGTGCTGGCCACAGAGCAGGTGAAGCGTGTGTCCATCAGCCGCTATGTAAGCCTTGACCTGCTGGACACCGTCCGTGACAGGATACTCTCTACGCTCAGCCTGGGCAGCTATCAGGGGCCCTTTGGCGTTGACATGATGCTGGTCAGCAGCACCCCAGAAGCCACCACGCCTGCTGCGTCTTGTTCCCTGCACCCTTGTGTGGAAATCAACCTGCGTCGCACCATGGGCCATGTGGCACTCGACATTGAAAGGCTTTACAATCCCACCCAGGATGATGACATCCGAGGGGTGATGCGCGTCATATTTAATGGAAACAACTACCAATTAAAAATAGACAAACAAACATGAGAAAACTGATTCTTACTACGCTGGCTGTGTTGCCCCTGATGGCCTCGGCACAGTACAAGTCTGAGGTATGGTCGCCTGACAATGGCGACGGCACCTACACCAATCCTGTCATCAATGCCGACTACTCTGACCCTGATGTCTGCGTGGGACCTTCAGGCGAGGACTACTACCTGACGGCCTCCTCCTTCCAGTGCACCCCAGGACTGCCTGTGCTGCACTCGCGCGACCTGGTGAACTGGCAGATTGTGGGCTATGCCCTGAAGGAGCTCTATACCGGCAACAAGGAGCTGACGGAGCACTTCTCCACACCGCAGCATGGTGCTGGTGTCTGGGCTCCCAGCATCCGCTACCACAATGGCGAGTACTACATCTACTGGGGCGACCCTGACTTTGGTGTGTTCATGGTGAAGACCAAGGACCCTGCCGGCGAGTGGGAGAAACCTGTCTGCGTCATCGAGGGCAAGGGCATGATAGACACCACCCCTCTGTGGGATGATGACGGCCGCTGCTACCTGGTCAACGGATGGGCCAACTCGCGTGGTAAGTTTGCCTCTGTGCTCTGTGTGCGCGAGCTGAACAAGGAGGGCACCAAGGCCATCGGCAACCCTGTCATTGTCTTCGACGGCAATGGTACTGAGAACCGCACCTGCGAGGGTCCCAAGTTCTACAAGCGCGATGGCTGGTACTGGATTATGTGTCCTGCCGGTGGTGTGCCTACAGGCTTCCAGCTGGCCATGCGTTCCAAGTCGCCCTATGGCCCCTACGAGCATAAGATAGTCCTGGCTCAGGGCAAGACCAACATCAACGGCCCTCACCAGGGAGGCTGGATACACACCAAGTATGGCGAGGACTGGTTCCTGCACTTCCAGGACAAGGAGGCCTATGGCCGTGTGGTACATCTGAACCCTGTCGACTGGTCTACCGGCTGGCCCATCATGGGTAAGAAGGGTGAGCCCGTCAGCACCTATAAGAAGCCCAAGAGCAACTCAACCGTCATTGTCAACCCTGTGGAGAGCGACGAGTTCAGCAGCCCCGTTCTGGGCAAGCAGTGGCAGTGGCATGCCAACTACCATCAGTTCTTCGGCATGCCTACCGCCTTTGGCACCATGCGTGTCTATACCCACAAGGTCTCTGACCACTTCAAGAACCTCTGGGAAGTGCCCAACCTGCTGTTGCAGAAGACTCCTGCCGACGAGTTCACCGTCACCACCAAGCTGTGCTTCACCTCAAAGGCTGACGGACAGGTGGGCGGACTCATCATGATGGGACACAACTACCAGGCCCTGGCCCTGAAGCGCATAGGACGCGAGTTCCAGCTGCTGATGATTACCTGTCAGGATGCCGACCGTGGCAAGCCCCAGCACGAGGAGCTGGTGGCTACGCTGAAGCCTACTGCCGAGGACAAGATAGACTACAAGCCAGGCATCCACGAGGACATCTACCTGCGCCTGATGGTCAAGGACTCGAAGGTCAAGTTCGCCTATAGCCTCAATGGCAAGAAGTTCACCGACTGCGGCCAGGAGTACCAGATGAAGGAAGGCAAGTGGATAGGTGCCAAGTTCGGCTATGTGGCCTATGACACCAATCCCAAGACCGACAAAGGCTGGGTGGAGGCAGACTGGATACACGTCAGCCGATAAATAATTGCATTGCAACGCCATACTCTGTTTACAGAGAACGTTTACGTGGATTTTTCTTCAAAAAATAGCGAATTGTTTCTTATTTATGGAAATAATTCGCTATCTTTGCATCCACTTGTGAACTTATTAACTAAAACAAACCCATATTATGAAGCAATTCAACGACAAGAACTTCGTGCTGGAGACTGAGATCGCCCAGGACCTGTATCACAACCATGCGGCTAAGATGCCCATCATCGACTACCACTGTCACCTGATTCCTGAGATGGTGGCCAACGACCATCGTTTCAAGAGCATCACCGAGCTGTGGCTGGGTGGCGACCACTACAAGTGGCGTGCCATGCGTACCAATGGTATTGACGAGAAGTACTGCACAGGCAAGGACACCTCCGACTGGGAGAAGTTCGAGAAGTGGGCAGAGACAGTGCCCTATACCCTGCGCAACCCCCTGTACCACTGGACACACCTGGAGCTGAAGACAGCCTTTGGCATCGAGAAGCTGCTCTCTCCCAAGACTGCACGCGAGATTTTCGATGAGTGTAACGAGAAGCTGAAGAGCCCAGAGTACTCAGCACGCGGACTGATGAAGCACTATAACGTAGAGTGTGTGTGCACCACCGACGACCCTGTTGACGACCTGCACAACCACATTGAGTATGCCAAGCACAAGGCAGCCGACGACCCCATCATGATTCCTGCATGGCGTCCTGACAAGGCCATGAACATCGAGAAGCCTGAGTTCTCAAAGTATGTCGAGCAGCTCTCTGACGTCAGCGGTGTCAGCATCACCAAGTTTGCCGACATGATAGACGCCCTCAAGAAGCGCCATGAGTTCTTTGAGGCACAGGGCTCCAAGCTCTCTGACCACGGTATCGAGGAGTTCTATGACGAGGACTACACCGACTCACAGATTGAGACCATCTTCGAGAAGGCTATGCGTGGACAGCAGCTCTCCAACCTGGAGATCCGCCAGTACAAGAACGCCTTCCTCACCATCATGGCCGAGATGGATGCCGACGCAGGCTGGACACAGCAGTTCCACTATGGAGCCATCCGCGACAACAATACCGCCATGTACAACCAGCTGGGTCCTGACACAGGCTTCGACTCTATCGGTGAGTTCAACACCGACCAGGCCATGTCCAAGTTCCTCAACAAGCTCAACATGGAAGGCAAGCTCACACGCACCATCCTCTACACCCTGAATCCTTGCGCCAATGAGGTCATCGCTACGATGCTGGGTAACTTCCAGGGCGGTGAGCCGGGCAAGATCCAGTTTGGTTCGGGCTGGTGGTTCAACGACCAGATGGACGGTATGATCAAGCAGATG
>JAFPEE010000223.1 GCA_017389705.1 Prevotella sp. | reverse complement strand
TTGTGGCTATGATGTTGCGAGCATCGTCGATGTCGACGGGCCATGTGCGGCTCGCATATATATTATATAATAGGTGTGCCGCATCGGCCGACTGCCACGCGAGCGTCACCTCGCCACTTGCATGCTTGTGCAGCTGGAAATGAGTAGGCGCATCGGGTGGGGTGGACGACAGCCACGTCATCGGCGGCACAACGGCAGGCGTCTGGTTGAAGCGGCGGGCGAAATCGTAGATGCCCTTCGTGTTGTCGGTGAGGAACTTGCTGCGGAAGTGCGTATGTCCCAGTCCCAACGAGCGCAGCACATACATCTCCTGCGTGACCACGTTGAGTGGCCAGTTGCCCTCGTGGCGGTTCAGCATGTAGGTGCCCAGGCCCGGTGCCACAATCTTTCCATACGACTGCTCCTGCCAGTCGATGGCGAAGGGATAGAAGTGGTTGTCGCGGAAGTACATCATCGGGAAGAGGGCATCCATCACACCCGTGCGCAGCCATTCCTGTGCATCCTGGCAGACCACCGTGCGTGCATTCCACCCACGCGACGAGTAGCGGCGCAGGTCGTCGGACTTGCCAATGGGCGAGCAGCTCATCATCACCCACGGTTTTACGCTCTTCACACGACGGCTGATGGCAGAGGCGATGGCGGTGATGTTGCGTCGTCCTTGCGTGCGCGACACCTTAATCTTCCAGGTCTCAGGATAGCGGATGTAGTCGAGGTGGATGCCGTCGACATCGTAGTTGCGCACGATTTCCTCGCAGATGTCGGCGAGATACGTGCCCGTCTGCATGTTCTCAGGGTCCATATAGCCATCGGGGCCAATCTTCTTGATGAGCTTCGGATAGCGCTTGCGAAGCTGTGTGCAACCTGCCGACGTCCATTTGCCCACGGGAATCGTCACCACCCACGCATGAAGCTGCATGCCGCGCTTGTGGCATTCGTCGATGGCAAACTGCAGGGCGTCGTAGCCCGGGCTCTTGCCAGGGTTGCCACTCAGGCAGCCGTCCCATGGCTCCATGGCCGAGGGATAGATGGTGGTGGCGCGCACGCGTGTCTGCAGCAGCACGACATTCGTGCCCACGGCCTTCAGCTGGTCGAGAATCGTGGTGAGCTCCCGCTGCTGCCGTTCAATCGACGTGGCAGAGCCGTTGCTGTAGGAGTGTGGCCAGTCGATGCCGCCGATGGTGGTGAGCCAAACGGCCCGCACCTCGTGTTTCGGCGAGGGCTGAAGGTAGAGCGAGGGCTGCGACTGTGCCTGCGTTGACAGGCCACAGAAGGCGCATAGCAAGATGAGCAATAGGGTGTATAAACTGGTTGTTGATCTATATAGATTCATGACGGTTGGAGTCGTTTTTGATGATTTTTGCGACAAAGGTACGGCTTTTTTTCCGTTTTTCAAATAAAATGCTTACTTTTGCACAAAAGTTTTACATTCATAAACCAAAACGCTGATGATTTCGTTTATTATTGCATTGTTGGCACTCGTGGCCGGTTATTTCTTCTATGGAAAGTTGGTGGAGAAGGTGTTTGGTCCCGACGACCGCCCCACACCCGCTGTGTCGAAGGCCGATGGAGTGGACTACATCGTGCTTCCTGGTTGGAAGATTTTCATGATTCAGTTTCTGAATATTGCAGGCACGGGACCCATCTTCGGCGCCATCATGGGTGCGTGGTATGGTCCGATGGCCTATCTGTGGATTGTGCTGGGATGCATCTTCGCCGGTGCCGTGCACGACTATATGATCGGTATGCTCTCCATGCGTCATGGCGGAGCAGGACTGCCCGAGCTGGTGGGTGCCTATCTGGGTCAGCCCACGAAGCGCGTGATGCTGGTCTTCTCGGTCCTGATGCTGATGATGGTGGGCGTGGTGTTCGTCTATAGCCCGGCTATCATCCTGCATGGCCTCTGGGGTTCGAAGCTATTCTGGATTGTGGTGATCTTCGCCTATTACATCATTGCCACGATGCTGCCGGTCGACAAGGTCATTGGCAAGGTATATCCGCTCTTCGCCTTCTCGCTCATCTTTATGGCACTGGCACTCCTGGTGGGACTCCTCATCAAGCAGCCTGCCATTCCTGAGCTGTGGGGCAACCTCTCGCTGGCAAACCTCAACGAGAATCCTGATCGGCTCGGACGCGAGAAGTTCATCGGCAACAACCCCGTCTTCCCCTGCCTCTTCATCACCATCGCCTGCGGTGCTATCAGTGGCTTCCATGCCACGCAGAGCCCGCTCATGGCGCGTTGCGTGAAGACGGAGCGTTGGGGACGCCGCATCTTCTATGGAGCCATGATCACTGAAGGTCTTGTGGCACTCATCTGGGCAACGGTCTCCATGTACTTCTTCTACAATGGCGGCTGGCGTGAAGTGGTGAGCGAAGAGACCGTGCAGGCCTTCATCGCACAAGCCGATGGCGGAAAGTCGCTGATGCAGTTCTTCGATGCTCCCACCGTGGTGAAGGAAGTGTGCAACGGATGGCTTGGCATTGCAGGTGGCATACTGGCTCTGCTGGGTGTCGTGGCTGCTCCCATCACAAGTGGCGATACGGCCTTCCGTTCTGCCCGCCTCATCGTGGCAGACTTCATGAAGATGGAGCAGCACTCCATTCGCCGTCGTCTCTACATTTGCATCCCGATGTTCGCTGCTGCCGTGCTGTTGATGTTGTGGCAGATGAACAATCCCGATGGATTCAACATCATCTGGCAATACTTCGGATGGGGCAATCAGACGCTGGCCGTGTTTACGCTGTGGACCATCACCGTCTACCTCGTGCAGCAGAAGAAACCGTTCTGGATGACGCTGATTCCGGCTCTCTTCATGACCGTTGTCTGCTCGACGTTCCTGCTTATCTCGCGGCAAGCCTTCGGCTTGAGTCCCGTCATCTCCTATACGGGTAGCGTCGTCGTGCTGGTGGTAGCCATCGTCTGCTTCTTCACGTGGCTTAGGAAAAATAACACCCAAAAGTAACGTCTCAACTTCTCAACGTCTCAACTTCTCAACCTCTCAACCTCTCTCATGGAACAGCAATATCCGTCGACACTCCTCGAAAAGGCCGTGCAGGAGTT
>JAFPEE010000222.1 GCA_017389705.1 Prevotella sp. | reverse complement strand
GCTTCCCAAGCCGAAGGTCGCGGGTTCGAACCCCGTTTACCGCTCCTTATGCTCGCACTGAAGGTCCCGTAGCTTAGCTGAATAGAGCGTCAGATTCCGGTTCTGAAGGTCTTGGGTTTGAATCCCAACGGGATCACTTAATAAAATCCGCAAGAAACTGATATACAGAATCTTGCGGATTTTTCATTTTCATAAATGCACCACATTTGCACCACTAATTATTTGAACCACATACACGACATTATATCAACCATTATATTTCCCTTGCTGATATTTTTTTGGTGATATGCCAAACTTCTGTTTGAATACCTTAGTGAAATAATGTGGATCGCTGATTCCAACCTTATAGCACACCTCAGCTACCGTAATTGTCTCTTTTTGCAACAATTCTGCCGCACGGTTCATCCTTAGTGTCTTAATGTAATCGGTTGGAGTCTGTCCCGTTAATGCCTTCACTTTTTTGAAGAAGACAGAACGGCGATAGCCCATGGCCTCGGCCATGTTGTCGACGGAAAGCATAGGGTCGCTAATGTGATTGTAGAGCCATGCATTCATGGCATCGAGCAGTTTGCGGTCACGTTCCTCGACGATGATCTCGGGAGGTGCAGTTGCCGGCTGTGTGTCTTGGCTTTCGGCAGCCTGACGGCGCACCAGGTCACGCTGCTCTATCAGTTGGCGACAGGTGCTAATGAGCAGTTGCGTGTCGAAAGGCTTGGTCAGATAGGCATCAGCCCCTGCCTGGGTTCCTTTCAAGCGCTTGTCATCGGCAGTGAGAGCTGTGAGCAGGATGATGGGGATGGTCTGCAAGCTGGCTTGGCTGCGCAGGCGCCGAGTCAGTTCATAGCCGTTCATCACGGGCATCATTACGTCGCTGACGATGAGGTCGGGCTTGTTGTCCTTAAGCCATTCAAGTGCTGCTGCACCGTCCATGGCCACGCGGACATGGAAATAACGGCCAAGGGTCTGCTTCAGCAGGTCGGCCACGTCGGCATCGTCTTCCACGACAAGCACCTGACGGTCGTTCATAGGCTGGCCCGTCACCTCTTGATAAACGGGTTCGTGCTTTTGCTTCACTGCCTCTAACTGCGACTTCTGAAGGAAGTCTTCGGGCTGGTAAGCATCGCGCGCGGCAGGCAGCTGCACGATGAAGCGCGAACCTTGGGGCTGGTTCTCCTCAAAACGTATTGTTCCGTGGTGTACCTCAACCAGCGCCTTTGTCAGGTGCAGGCCAATGCCGATGCTGTCGGCTGAGAACGTGCTTTGCATGAAGCGCTGAAACAGTTCAGCCTGTTTCTCCTTCGGAATGCCAACGCCTGTGTCTTCAACAATAATGGTCAAAAGTCCGTCCTCTATGCGCAGACGGACTTCCACGCTTCCCCGTGAGGGCGTGTACTTAAAGGCATTCGACAGCAGGTTGTAAACTACTTTGTCTACGTTTTGGCGGTCGAGCGGTATCTCGCAACTTTTGACATTTGTGCTGAAGTGATAGCCGATTTGTTTGCCCTCGGCCAAGTCGTTGAAACTTTGGCAGATCTCCCTGACAAAGGCAATGGCGTCTGTATCTTCAAGACCCAGTTGCAGCTTGCCGGCCTGCATCTTCCGGAACTCTAACAGCTGATTGATGAGCCGCAGCAAGCGGTCGGTGCTGCGACGCATGTTGCTGACGGGCTGCCTCAGGTCGGCAGGCAACTCCCTGATGTTGCGTATATGGTCCATTGCAGCACGAATGATGGTAAGCGGCGTACGGAATTCGTGTGAGATGTTGGTGAAGAACACCAGTTTATACTCGGTCAGTTCCTGTTCGATGCTGATGCGGCGGCGCAGCTGATAGACGGTGCGTAGTTGGCGGTAGATGGCATAGCTGATGGCAGCAAGCACGAATATATAAATAAGGTATGCCCACCACCTCTGCCACCACGGGTGACGAACGACGATGGCCAGCTGGCACTCGGCGTTGGCCGATCTGTTGCTGTCGTACGCCTTGACATGTAGCGTGTAGTGGCCTGGCGGCAGGTTCTTGTAGTCGGCAAAGCTGTAGGTAGTAGGCTCGCTCCACTGTCGGTCGTAGCCCTCGAGCCAGTAGGTGTAGCGCGTGGAGGTGTTGAACGTGAAGGTCGAGAAGCGTATGGTCAGCGTGTTCTGGTTGTGAGCCAGCGACACCTTGTCAGCGATGGGTCTGACGGACTCGCCGTTTGCCAGCAGGCCGGTGATGGTGAGTGGCAGCTGCTGGAGGGCAGGTCGCGTCTGGCGTATGTCGTAAATCACGATGCCCTGGTTGGTGCCAAAGGCCAGTTGGCTGTCGGGCAACAGGCAGACACACTTCTCTGCATTGTAGTTCGTTTGTAGGTTGTGCTCGTTGTAGATGTATTCGCAGTGCCCGTCGCAGATGTGGTAGCGGGTAATGCCGTTGGTGGTCGCAATCCAGAGCACCTCGTCATCGGTAGCTATGAGCGATTGTATCTCGTTGTTTATCAGCCCGTCGGCCACTGTCAGCTGGCTGAACGACTTACCACCGTCGTCGCTTCGATATAGGCCGTCGCCCATAGTCCCTACCCACAGACGGCCCCGCACGTCTTCGCAGATGCAGTTGATGTCGCTGTAGCGGATGTCCCTGCTTGTCAGCACCTGCCGGTATTGGCTGCTGTCCTGCAGCAGCCGTTCGGGGCGGAAGCCATACAGGCCCGTCCGTGCTCCTACCCAGATGGTTCCGTCATGACTCTGGATGATGACCTTGGGTGAAGCCTGTGGCGGCAGGTAATGGCCGACGCTGTCGCCTATCAGGTCCAGTTGTGCTTCCTCGCATCCTGCCCATATCCGGCCGTCGCGGTC
>JAFPEE010000022.1 GCA_017389705.1 Prevotella sp. | reverse complement strand
CGCTACGCGTCCTGTGTTCCATACCTCGCCTTTTTCTGTCGATACTACAATCTGGTAGGCCGTCTGGCGCACATCCTGCTTGTCTGAAAGGATGGTCCATGAGAAACGGGGCTCAGCAGTATCGATACCTTGGGGGTTCTGCAGGTTCTCGACACGTAACCAGGAGATGCTGACTGCAGGCTTTACCTCTTTCTTCTTCTTAGCCGAAACTGTCAGCGACAGCATGGCCAACAATATGATAAGCAGTCTATTCATTGAGGTCGCGTTCTTTAGCTTTATATCCATCAGGCGAGAGGGCCGTCTGGTCTTTCTTCAGATAATCCTTGGTGCTGTCGATGGCGATAAGCACACCATCCTCTACGCGCGACGTCTGCGGATGATAGCGGAAGGTGATCACCTTTGAGTCAAACTCGCCTAAGTATTTCAGCTGACCCGTTGCGGCAGTCATCCACCACACGTTCTTCTTGGCTCCGCTGATCTTCGTCAGGTCGAGCTTCATGTTATTATTGTTGTAGTTGTAAACCAGCAGGTAGTCATTACCACGGGTGGCAATCAGACGGTTGTACTTCTCACCATTATCCTGGATGACACTCTGATCTGCCACACGCTCAAAGTAGGGGAACGACAGCATGAGGCGCTTCAGGTATTGCATCTGGTTGAAACCAGGGTCTTTCAGTCCCTGATACCAGGTCTTCACGTCGCCAGCATCACCATAGCTCGTAGGATAGCCAGGCTTCAGCATCTGCATGATGGCATTGTGACCATAGGTATGACCACAGCTTCCGGCAAACACGCTCCAATAGGCATAGCGACGCACATCATAGTCCTTCCAGCGGGGCTCGTTGGCATCGTGCAGTCCCATGGGAATATCCTCGTATGAAGGCTCTGCGTCGAGCACGGGTTTGATGGGGTTGAACTTCCACGTCGAGTCCACATACATCCAGTTGTCTTCCTCTGTATTGTCAGGAATGGGGTAGTCCTTGTTACCCATACGCTGTCCGTAGCGACGATGGCCGCTTTGGAAAGTATGGAAGTCTATCCAGCTTGCTTTCGACCACCACTTGGCAGAGGTGTAGCGACCACGCGGGTGGTAGGTCATCAGATGGTTCTTGTCTATCGACTTGATGGTGGTGGCCAATGCCTCCCACACCTCAGGCTTGATGTCGCCCTGGATGTCGCCACCCATGAACCAGATGATGTTCGGCTTGTTCTTGTAGCGGTTGGCCAGGAAGGTGCCATACTTCTTGGCATCCTCGACACTCAGCTTGCCAGCCTTGACCAATCCACCCCAGATGCACACCATACCGATATAGATGCCATGCTGGGCAGCCATGTCGACAATGTAGTCCATGTGGTCCCAATAGCCATAGACACCCTTACGGTTGATATCCTTGAAGTTCCATCCGTCGATGTTCGACATCTGGCCATAGATGTTGTAGGCAGGCACACCGTCGATGGTCTGCACCTGCACCACGTTATAGCCGGCTTTCGCACAGCTTTGCAGATACCACTCTGCCTCGGCCCTGTCCAGACGCTCAGGCAACAGCCATCCTGTCTCGCCCAGCCAGAAGAAAGGCTGTCCGTTCTCAAACTGCAGATAACGCTGGTTATCCGACACGCGTAACTTGCCGTTGTCCCACGGCTTTCCTGCCTGTGCCGACACCGTCAGCAGCGCAAGGCTCAGTAGCATCAGAAACTTTTTCATAAGTCTAACGTTTGTAATATAATAATAAGACTGATAACACTTGGAAATGTCATCAGCCTTATATATTAAGGTGTAGAAAGTGTCGTCCTTCCTTACAGTTGGTACTCCAGCATCACCATCGAGTAGGGAGCCAGGTCTAGTGTAAACTTCTTTTGTGCCTTGATGGTTTCCTTCTTGGGGGCGATGGGCTGTGCCTCGTAGTTATTCTCGTCGTCAGCCTTTCCTGTGAGCACAGTCTTGGTGGCCTGCTTCTTCAGCGAGAAGCGACTCAGGTTGATGTTGGCCTTCTTGGCCTCTGCACCGGCGTTCACCAGTTTCACATAGAGCTTACGGGTCTTTACGTTGAGCACAACACTTTGTCCCTGCAGGAATCCACTTTCCTGATCTTTGGGAAGGCCGTTCCAACGGGGAGCAACATCAGGATTCTCAATCTTTACGCAGTCACCATAGTAATACTGTCCGCTTGACTGTCCGAACAGCTGTTGCACGTAGTAGCTGCAAGTCAGGTATGGACGCTCATTGTCAAAATAGATCATATCCGGATTCCAGTTCGTGGCATCCTTCTTGGCGAAGAGGGGAGCGTATGACGTCATGGTGACAATATCGCCATTGGCCTCTACGTGAAGCAGATAGAGTCCCTCAGCCAGCGCGTCGATGAGCTTCTTGTCCTTGGCTGCATACTCGCCCAGATAAATCTTCGTCTTTCGGTCGCGAGGATAGTAGTTGTACTGGCGTGAAGAAAGGAAATAGGCGTTGGGCTCGTAGTAGTGCTCGTCAATGATGGGCATGCCCAGCTCTTCAGCCAGCTTCCAGCCATTTTCCAGGTCGGGGTTGCCAGGATGCGAGCCAGGACCTGCTGTACCTACGATGATGATCTCAGGATGCTTCTCCATGACCTTTTTATACATATAGCGGAAGCGCTCGCAGAACTCGGGAGAGATGCGCTCCTCGTTGCCAATGCCTAAGTACTTCAGTCCGAAGGGCTTGGGATGTCCGGCCTCAGCACGTACACGCCCCCACTTGGTGTTTACGTCGCCATTGGCCCACTCAATAAGGTCGAGAGCGTCCTGCACCCACTCGTCCATCTCCGACATCGGCACCACATCCTGAGCCTGATCCTTCATGCCCCAGCCTCCATTGGTACCCTGGCACGATACGCCACAAGGCAGGATGGGCAGGGGAGCCATTCCCAGGTCCTCGCAGAAATGGAAGTATTCGTAGTAGCCCAGTCCCATCGACTGGTGATAGCCCCACGTGTTCTTCAGACCGCGACGCTGTTCTTTGGGACCTACGGTAGTCTTCCAGCGGTAGGTGTTCCAGAAGCCGTCGCCACCACCATGTACTACGCAACCACCGGGGAAGCGCATGAACTTCGGGTGTAGGTCAGCCAGCGCCTGAGCCAAGTCTTTGCGCAGACCATGTCCTTTAAACGTATCCTGGGGCATCAACGACACCATGTCGACATCCAGCACACCGGTGTTCAGCACCAGAATTTGCAGCGTGGCATTCGTACAGTCTTCCGTCGGCGTCAGCACAGCCTCGAATTTTTTCCAGTCCTTGCTGTCTATATTGATAGTGGCCTCAGCCAATAGCTTGGGATCTTTTCCCCATCCCTGAGGAATGCCCAGCACGATGCGCACCTGCTTGGCTGCACCAGTAGTACGGAAGAATGCGGAGAAGTCATACTTTGCGCCAGCCTTCACGGAGATGCCCTTAAAGCCCTCGTTCTCGATACCGAAGCCCTTCCAGCCGGCATAGTCGTAATATTCCTTCACACGTTCTGCGTGCAGACGCATGTAAGTAGGATTGAAGGGATGAATGCCGCCCGTCTTGCAAACCTCCAGCGTGCCTAACGAGTGGCCTGGGCGCACCTGACGCCACGCAGTACCGGCACCCCAGCCGTCACGCTCAGCAGGACTATACTCGAACGAGCCGTTCTGCACCAGCTCGGCATAAAGTCCCCCATCAGCACTCGAGCTGATGTCCTCAAAGAAGATACCAATGAGTTCGTCACAAATCAATTTGCCGCCCTTAGGGGCATTCATCGCTTTCTGGGCACTCAGTCCCATCGTCGCTGCCAGCAAAAGTGCAGCACATGTCATTCGTTTGTTCATCATTTACAGTTGGTTGTTTTAGATATTTCTGCTGGCAAAGGTAATAAATAAATCTCGAATGACCTAACGCCCCAAACGAATTGCAACAAATACTCAACTATTTGCAACATCAGCAAAACTTTCTCAAGTTTTTCATAAAAAGGCTCGGATGTCCCTCAATCAGTCCTTGATACTTACTCAATTTTCTATATGTCCCAATGCAATGATGGCCGACATGCCGGGTTTCAGGTGGGGATGTGGCGTGAGTGTGGCCTCCAAGTGTATAACACCGTTCTTTTCCACTACGGGACTGACGGCGGTGATGCGGGCATAATGGCGGTCGTTGGGGAAGGATATCGGGGCCAAAGTGATGACGGTACCTTTTTCGAATCGCTGCAGTTCGTTTTCAAGGATATCGAAACACACCTTCAGATGCTCGGTATCTACAATGCGGAACAGCGTCTCGCCTGGCACGGCTGCCGTATAGAGCGAAGCATTAAGCTGGGTCACTACACCAGAAATGGGAGCTTGTATGGTACAGTAAGTCAATTGATGTTCCAACTGACGGAGGGCAGCTTTTGCGGTGTTATAGCCACTGTTGACACGTGCCATCTCACGGATATTCTCCGGTGCCTTGTCGAAGGCCCCTCGCTTATAGCCTTGTCCCATCAGGATATTCTGATACTGGTATTCGGCGTGTTCCAATTCCGCACGGCCTTTTACGATTCTATCCTCTGTGGCGGTTCTGTCAAGCCGGGCTAAGACTTGCCCTTTCTGTACGCGTTGTCCCATCTCCACACCCAGCATCACAATCTGCTCGTTGATACGGCTGGTGACGGCTACCTCTGAGATAGACTCGATAATGCCCTTGCTGAAAAAATCGGCAGGGGCAGCATCTTTCTTCACAAGCTTTGCGGTGTCGCTAGGCAGTTGGGTTGCGACGACAGCATCATTGCCAGCGACAGGTTCATTCTTCTGTCCACTATGACAGGCCGTCAGCAGGAGGCTCAGGGCCAGTGAGTAGTGAAATGTCTTATTGTTCATATTCTCGCGTTTACGTTTAATCTATTCCTGTTAGAGTCTGCAAATGATAATAGGTAGTCCAATACTTTTCGAGCGCCGATAGATACTGGTTGTAGGCCTCGTCGCGCCGGTTCTGTGCAAGTGTGTAGGTGTTTATGTCGCAGAGGCCATTGGCATAGTTCTCTGCGTTTAGCTCAAACACTTCGTCGGCCATGGCGACGGCCTGTGTAGTCTGCTCTAATAACTGACGATAGATATTGATATTGTGCAGGGTTGTAGTGACATCCTCACTCAACTTGCGTCCTGCCTCATCGAGCGCATTCTCCTCGCGCTCTACCCAAGCTTGGGCGGCAGCATGGCGACTCTTGGCAGCACCGTGGTCCATGAGTGGCACACTTAGCGTGACGGCCCCGAGGGCGTAGAGCCGCTGGTCGCTATAGGCACGGCCAAGGACAGAATTCACCTGCTGCAAACCCACATTGACATCGAGTGACACGTTGACACCTTTCTCCTTCTGGGCTTTCTGTTCTTGATGGCGCGACTCAGTAACCGTGGTTATCTGGTGCTGATAGGCGGGATTGTTTGCTAAGGTGAGGTCGATGGCCTCGGCGGCTGTCAGCGAGATAGGCTTGGGCTCTTGTGGGAACTGCAGGTGCATGGCTCTCAGACCGTCGCCATCGAGTCTCAGGTAGGATGCCAGTCGTGTGCGGGCATCCTCTTCTGCCGTTAGGGCCATGGCCAGTGCATTGGCTGCATTGATGCGTTGCAGCTCCAGTGAGTGCAGTTCGGCCATCGTCACCATGAGGATGGAGGCCTTTTCGCGGGCAATGGCATAGAGGGTGTCGGCAGTTTGCAGGTTACGCTGAAACATGTCGGCCTGACTTTTAGCGCAGACCAAGCGGAAGAAGCGACGCGTCACCT
>JAFPEE010000221.1 GCA_017389705.1 Prevotella sp. | reverse complement strand
TGCATTCCTCATTACAAGTATTACATCAAACCAACAGGCACAGATGCTGCTGACTCAGCCCAAACAGGAGGAGCATAACGTCTATGGCATAGCAGGTATCGCCCAGATATTCGGCTGCGGCGGCAAAGGTTTAAATAAGCAACAAAAATATGCTAAAATTCAATGTGAATTTCTCGAGCTATCCAAAGTTGTTTAGAAAAGCAAGTTTATTCATTATCTCAAAACAAATAATCAGTTATAGATATCAACACTAGTGTCCATATTATCAAAACTTTCTGATAATATGGATCAGTTCTTTGCTGCTGTGGAGCAGCGGGATCATCCAGAACTGAGGGGCAAGCCCATCGCAGTCGGTCATGATGCCGAACGCGGTGTGGTATCCACTGCCAGCTACGAGGCTCGGCGGTTCGGAGTACATTCTGCCCAGTCCATTCAGGTGGCCAAGCGTCTGTGTCCGCAACTGATTATCGTGGAGCCGCATTTCCAGAAGTATAAGGAGGTGTCGGCACAGTTGCACGAGATATTCCACGACTATACTGACCTGATAGAGCCTATATCCCTCGATGAAGCCTTCCTCGATGTGACGGAAAATAAGAAAAGTATTGAGTTGGGCGTGGATATTGCGCGGGAAATCAAGCAGCGCATCCTTGAGACGACGGGGCTGACGGCATCGGCAGGCGTGAGCTACTGCAAGTTCCTGGCAAAGATTGCCTCCGACTGGCGCAAACCCGACGGTCTGACGGTGATCCATCCTGACAAGGCTTTGGACTTCATCTCACAACTGAAGATTGAGAAGATTTGGGGCGTAGGCCAGAAGACCGCAGAAAAGATGCATCGCATGGGTATCTTTACGGGCCTAGATCTTAGAAACACATCGCTGAGCCGGCTGACTCAGGAGTTCGGCAAGATGGGGCAGGTGTTCTATGACTTTTCGCGAGGCATCGACAATCGGCCTGTTATCAGCGAGTGGGAGAGGAAGAGTGTCAGCTGTGAGCAGACCTTTGAATCAGACATCAACGAGAATGCCGCTGTCACCATCCATCTGTATCACACGGTTCTTGAACTGGTCAGGCGCATCGAGAAGAACGACTTTGAGGGCCGTACCCTGACGCTGAAAGTCAAGTTTGCGCGAGAGCAAACTCAGCAATATGACAAGTATCAGGATTTTCATCAAATCACCCGCAGTATCACTGTCGACCATGTGCTTCGTACCAAAGACGAGATCCTGCCATTGGCCAAACAGCTGATGCAACAAGTGGAGTTTCATTCTCACCCCATCCGTCTGTTGGGTTTAGGTGTGTCAAATCCAGGAAGTCCCTCCTCAAACGGGGCACTGGCCTCCAGCCAGGGCGCATGGTGTGAGTTGGAACTGGAATTTGAACCCTGGCCCGACTCGTCCGAGTAGGCCTTGGGTTGAACTCTACTGGATGACATCTCCGCCTAAAGCCTTATACAATTGTATGGTAGAGTCCAAGAATCCATAATGACGACTCAGTAGGGATAGACGCGCCTCAAGTAATTCTTGGCGGGCCAGAAGCACTTGCAGATAGTTGACCTCACTGTCGTAGCGCATCCGTTTCTCTGTTGCATCTAGCACATCCGTTAGTTTCTCCACCTGCTGTGAGATTTGTTTGATGGCTCGCTGGGTGTATTGGCGGGTAGCCAAGGCATCGTTAACCTCTTGTCCTGCTTTGAGTATGGCCTGACGGAAGGCAATCTTAGCCTCTTCTTGTTCGGCTTGCGCCTTCTTGACTTCAGCCTTCAGCTTGCCTTTGGCAAAAACGGGCTGTGTGAGCGAACCTAATGCCCTCATAAGCAGACCTGCTGGAGAAACCACTTCATCAAGATCATTAGTCCATCCGATGATGCCTGAGAGATTCAATGAGGGGTAAAAGGCTGCCCGTGCGTTGTTGGTGAGATAGAAGGCTTTCTTGAGAGCTGCCTCTGCCTGACGGATATCAGGACGCGTGGCAAGTGCCTGAATATTCACTTGAGTTATCAGAGGCATCTGTTCGCAGGATGTCAGGAAGTCGCCCCTCTCGATATGACCGCTATAACGCCCTAATAAGGCACAGAGCGCATTTTCTGCCTCTATCATCTGCAACTGCAGTGCCTCAAGGGTTTCCTCTGCTTCAAGTTTGCTGGCCTCTGCCATACTTACCTCGTCGCTGGTAGCCTCGCCCACAGCCATCAGAGCTTTCTGGGTTCGTACACTCTCATCCCAACTGTTGACGATATTACGGGTTTCGCTGATCTGGGCATCGTACATCTCGAGTTGGAAATAGCAAGTGGCTATCGTGGCAATCAGCTCTACCTGCACAGCTTGTACATAGGCAGCCTTCTCTTCCACATTAGCAGCGGCTGCTTTCTTGGCATTCTGCAGTTTTCCAAAGATGTCGACCTCCCAACTGGCTTCTGCTCTGAAGCCAAATCTGCTTTCCGTCATGGGGTCGTTTCCCGAATTCTTGAAACGGCTTGTCCCGCCTTGGGCTCCAAGTTCGAGTGAAGGGAACAACTCCCCTCTGGCATGGCGCAAGGAGGCTTTGGCTACATCTACATGGAGCTTGGCTATGTTCAGGTTGCTGTTATGAGCCAATCCTTCCTCGATAAGAGCTGCCAAACGAGGCTCTGTGAACAACTCGTGCCACCCCTGTGAAAATGAGGAGTGAAGCGTGAGGAGTGAATCATCTGCCTGAGCGAGATCGGAACGCACAATGCTGTCGTTGATGACGGAGCCTTTACGCTGATAGTTGGAATAAGTACCGCAACTGGTTAAGACGAACAAGGAGACGAGGAGAGGTATCACGCTTTTCTGCATTTTCCGCTTTGGCATGTATTTCTCCTCCAGATGTTGGAAGATGATAAAGAATACAGGGACGAAGAAGAGCAGCGCGAGGGTACCAAAAGTCATGCCTGAGATGACGCAGATACCCAATGATATGTTGCTGGCGGCTCCTGCCCCAGTGGCAAAGACAAGCGGCAGCAGACCGATAATAAGCGTCATGGCCGTCATCAGGATAGGACGCAGACGGACTTTGGCAGCCTCAAGGGCAGCATCAGTGATACTCATGCCATCATGGCGACGGGCACTGGCATATTCGGTCAGCAGAATAGCTGTCTTAGCCAGCAGACCAATCAGCATGATGATACCCACTTGCATGTAGATGTTATTCTCCAATCCAGTCATATAGACGATAGCAAAACTGCCTGCAATGCCAAAAGGAACACTCAGCAATACGGCCATCGGAATGAGCATGCTCTCATAAAGTGAGCATAGTACGAGATAGACAAAAATTAAAACGAGCAGAAATACCCAGGTCATGTTCGCGGTGGAAGAAATCTCTTCGCGAGTCTTTCCAGTGAAATCGT
>JAFPEE010000220.1 GCA_017389705.1 Prevotella sp. | reverse complement strand
TAAAGGGTGGTGACTATCGTGCTCGCGAGGCTAACGTTTATCGTCTGGCTGAGGTTTCAAACAATATTATCGACCAGTGCGTAGCTCAGGGTGTTCCTTTCGCTCGTGAGTATGGCGGTATGCTGGCTAACCGTTCTTTCGGTGGTGCTCAGGTAAGCCGTACATTCTACGCTAAGGGTCAGACTGGTCAGCAGCTTCTGCTGGGTGCCTATAGCTCACTGAGCTGTCAGGTAAATGCCGGTAAGGTTAAGCTGTATACCCGTTATGAGATGGAAGATGTAGTTATCGTTGATGGCCGTGCTCGTGGTATCATCGCAAAGGATCTGACCACAGGTAAGCTTGTTCGCTTCAGCGCTAACGCAGTCGTAATCGCTACTGGTGGTTACGGAAACACCTACTTCCTCTCTACAAACGCTATGGGATGTAACTGTACAGCTGCTGTTCAGTGCTATCGTAAGGGTGCTTACTTTGCAAACCCATCTTACGTTCAGATTCACCCAACATGTATCCCAGTTCACGGCGACAAGCAGTCTAAGCTTACACTGATGTCTGAGTCACTGCGTAACGATGGTCGTATTTGGGTTCCTAAGAAGATTGAGGATGCTAAGGCTCTGCAGGCTGGTACAAAGCAGGGTTGGGAGATTCCCGAGGAGGATCGCGACTACTATCTGGAGCGCCGTTATCCTGCATTCGGTAACCTGGTTCCACGTGACGTTGCTTCACGTGCTGCTAAGGAGCGTTGCGATAAGGGCTTCGGTGTTAACAACACGGGTCTGGCTGTGTTCCTTGATTTCTCTGAGTCAATCAACCGTCTGGGTATCGATGTTATCATGCAGCGTTATGGCAACCTGTTCGAGATGTACGAGGAGATTACCGACGTATTCCCTGGCGATGTAGCTAACGAAATCAATGGCGTGAAGTACTACAAGCCAATGATGATCTATCCTGCTATCCACTACACAATGGGTGGTATCTGGGTAGACTACGAGCTGCAGACATCTATTCCAGGTCTGTTCGCAATCGGTGAGTGTAACTTCTCTGACCATGGTGCTAACCGTCTGGGTGCTTCTGCTCTGATGCAGGGTCTGGCCGATGGTTACTTCGTACTGCCTTACACCATCCAGAACTATCTGGCTGATCAGGCTGTATGGCCAAAGGTTTCTACCGATCTGCCTGAGTTCGCTGAGGCTGAGAAGGCCGTTGATGCTGAGCAGGATCGTCTGTTGAACATCAAGGGTAAGCGTTCTGTTGACTCTATCCACAAGGAGCTCGGTCACATTATGTGGGAGTATGTTGGTATGGGTCGCACCGCTGAGGGCCTGAAGGAAGGTCTGAAGAAGATGCATGAGCTGGAGAAGGAGTTCGACTCTAACCTCTTCGTTCCTGGAACTAAGGAAGGCCTGAACATCGAGCTCGACAAGGCTATCCATCTGCGTGACTTCTTCACAATGGGTCAGCTCGTAGCTTTCGACGCTCTCTCTCGTAACGAGTCTTGCGGTGGTCACTTCCGCGAGGAGTATCAGACAGAGGAAGGCGAGGCAAAGCGCGACGACGAGAACTACTTCTACGTAGGATGCTGGGAGTACAAAGGTAAGGGCAACGAGCCTGAGCTCATCAAGGAGCCACTGGAGTACGAGGCTATCAAGGTACAGACACGTAACTATAAGAATTAATGTGCAAGCCGAATGCAAAGCCAAGCTTGCTTGAGCTTTGCTGAGGCGAAGCCATTTAATCATCAAAGATAATTAAATTATGGCAAAGAATATTTCATTTACAATAAAGTTCTGGCGCCAGAATGGCCCCAAGGACCAGGGACATTTCGATACCCACGAAATGCACGATATCCCCGATGATACCTCATTCCTGGAGATGCTCGACATCCTGAACGAGGAGCTCATCAACGAAGGCAAGGAGCCTTTCGTATTCGATCACGACTGCCGCGAGGGTATCTGCGGTATGTGCTCACTCTACATCAACGGTACACCTCATGGAAAGACAGAGCGTGGTGCTACAACATGTCAGCTCTACATGCGTCGTTTCAACGATGGCGATGTCATCACCGTAGAGCCTTGGCGCTCTGCAGCATTCCCTGTAATCAAGGACTGTATGGTAGACCGCAATGCCTTCGATAAGATTATCCAGGCTGGTGGTTACACCACCATCCGCACAGGTCAGGCTCAGGATGCCAATGCTATCCTGATTCCTAAGGAGGATGCTGATGAGGCTATGGACTGCGCTTCTTGCATCGGCTGTGGCGCTTGCGTAGCAGCTTGTAAGAACGGTTCAGCTATGCTGTTCGTATCGTCTAAGGTCAGCCAGTTGGCTCTGCTACCACAGGGTCGCGTAGAGGCTGCACGTCGTGTGAAGAACATGATTGCCAAGATGGACGAGCTCGGCTTTGGTAACTGTACTAACACCCGCGCTTGCGAGGCAGTATGTCCTAAGAACGAGACCATCGCCAACATCGCTCGCCTGAACCGCGAGATGATTAAGGCTAAACTCGCAGATTAAGCGTATTTACATTATTCTATAATAAGAGCGCCGTAGACAATCAATCTGCGGCGTTTTTATTTGTCGAAACAAGCTTATTAAATAACAAGAGGTGATGTGGCTTCGTGGAGCCATGCGCGTTCCAACTCGTTGAGGTGGGGAGCGAGGCGCTGGTAGACCATCTCGTGATAGTCATTGAGCCACAGCACTTCCGCAGAAGTGAGCAGTTCGAGCATGATGGGTGACTTGTCAATGGGGCAGAGGGTGAGGGTCTCGAAGCGCAGGAAGCGCCCAAAGGCTGTCTCCTGATAGGGCTGGATGAGCAGCATGTTCTCGATGCGCACGCCAAACTTGCCCTCGATATAGATGCCTGGCTCGTCGGTGACAGTCATGCCTGCATGGAGGGGAGCAGGACGATACTCCATACGAATCTGGTGAGAACCCTCGTGGACACTGAGGTAAGAGCCTACGCCATGACCAGTACCATGCAGGAAATTAAGTCCTTCGCTCCAAAGGTCACGTCGGGCAATGGCATCAATCTGGCTACCGCTGACTCCATCAGGAAAGAAGAGCAGCTGCAACTGGATATGTCCTTTGAGTACCAGCGTATAGATGCGTCGTTGTTCGTCGGTAACAGGACCGAGTGCAATGGTGCGGGTGATATCGGTAGTGCCATCCAGGTACTGCGCACCACTGTCAATCAGTAACAGACCTTCAGGCTTCAAGGCTGTGTCCGTGGCTGGTGTGGCCTCGTAATGGACAATGGCACCATGTGCTTGATAGGCGGCAATGGTGTCGAAGGAGAGGCCTTGATAGAGCGGTTGCTCAGCACGCAGGGCTGTGAGTTTCTGGTCGATGGACATCTCAGTCTGACCTCCCGCCTCGACAGCAGGCTTGAGCCAATAAAGGAATTTCGTCATCGCGATGCCGTCGCGCAACATGGCCTGACGAAAGCCCTGCTGTTCGGCTTCTGTCTTGATAGCCTTGAGGGCAGGGACTGGTGAGGACTCCTTAATAATCTGCTGAGCACGGATGGCCTGCATGAGTGTATAGCTGACCTCGTCAGGATCGGCCAAAATATTGTATTCCGGATAGTGGGCCAAAGCATCCTTGATAGCTGAGTAAGAAGCGGTGGCAATGCCAAAGTGTGAAAGTTGGCTGCGCGCCTCTGACGACAGTTTCTCCTCATGGACGAAGAGCGTTGCCGTCTGGGTAGTGATGAGCAGGTAGCTGACAAAGACAGGGTTGCAATGGACATCAGCGCCACGAAGGTTGAGGGTCCAAGCGATGTCATCGAGTGTGGCCATGAGCATGCCATCAGCATGTTGCTGGCGCAGAGCCTTGCGGATGCGGGTGAGCTTGGAAGAGGTGTCTTCACCCGTATATTCCAAAGGCTGGGGCACAATAGGCGCCATGGGGATAGAAGGTCGACCCGTCCAGATGCGCTGCAGCGGGTCGAAGTTGGTGCGCAGGGTAATGCCTCCCTGACGACGAAGAGTGCTGATGAGTTCTTCTATGCTATTTGCTGTCGAGCACATGCCATCGATGCCGACATCCTTGTCGTCAACGTCAGCCAATTCCTTGCCCAACCATTCGCTGATGGTGGGCGTACCTTCCATCTTTTGCTTCATCAGCTGGAATTCCGTACCCTTCAGCTGTTCGGCAGCAGCAATGAAATAGCGTGAGTCTGTCCAAAGAGCAGCACTATGGAGGGTCACCACAGCGGTTCCTGCAGAGCCGTTGAATCCACTAATCCACTCACGCCCCTTCCAATGGTCGGCTGTGAATTCTGAGTTATGGGGGTCGGTTGTGGGGAAGATGAAGGCCCCCAGGTGCTCGCGTCGCAACTCTTCGCGCAAAAGTGCTAATCTTTCGTTAATTGACAACATATATTTACTATTTGGGTGCGAAGTTACGAAAAAAAATGCAATAATACTTCATGCTTTGCGTTATTTTAAACGTGTTCGAACGCAAATTATTTATCACAGGTCTCATGCTCATGGCCTTCACCAGGGTTTCAGCGCAGCAAGATGCCTCCTTTGCCCACTATTGGGCGATGGAGCCATCGTTCAATCCAGCTGCTGCAGGTAAGCGCTCTGTGATTAACGTGACAGGGGCCTACGCCATGAGCATGACGGGTTTTGAGCACCATCCCAAGACGATGTACCTGGCTGGCGACATGCCGTTCTACGTGCTGAATGCCTATCATGGTGTGGGTCTTCAGCTGATGAACGATGATATAGGCCTATTTACTCATCAGCGTCTGGCTGTGCAATATGCCAACAAGCAGCGCCTTTTTGGTGGCACACTCAGCATTGGAATCCAAGTGGGCATGCTGAGCGAAAAGTTCAAAGGCTCAGAGCTGGATCTGGAAACACCAAACGACCCTGCCTTCACCACGACTGACGCTACAGGAACAGCTCTGGATCTGGCAGCGGGTCTCTACTTCCAGCATCGACAGTGGTACGCAGGCTTGTCTGTGATGCATGCCACAGCACCCTCTATAGATTTAGGCGAAAAGTCAATCTTGGAAGTCAGCAGAACGTATTATTTGACAGGAGGATACAATATTCAACTGAGAAATCCGTTGTTATCAATACACCCCTCTGTGTTGGGACGTACTGACGGCACAGCTTACAGAGTGGATGTGACAGCCCGTCTGAAGTACGAGCATGAGAAGAAGATGTTCTATGCTGGTGTGGCCTATAGTCCCACCAATTCGGTGACGGCACTCATTGGAGGCAATTTCCACGGAATCAGCGTGGGTTACAGCTACGAGGCTTATACCAATTCGGCCATCGGTATCGGCAAAGGAAGTCACGAGTTGTTCGTGGGTTACCAAACAGAGCTGAACTTCGGCAAGAAGGGACGCAACAAGCATCAGAGTGTGAGAATACTTTAGTTAAGAGTTTAGAGAATATCGACATATGAAAAAAAGTATCATAGCGCTTAGCGCATTAGCAGTACTCTCGCTGACAAGTTGTCTTGGCAGTAAGGTAGCATCAGCGTCAGGCGGTGAGGTGACTGGTGTGAGCGGACGTGCTTTCACAGAGCCCACACCTCATGGTATGACGCTCATCAAGCGAGGTCATCTGAAGATGGGTATCGAGAAACAAGACTCGTTGTGGGGCAAGCAGACTCCTGTGAGAGACATCTCCGTAGAGGGATTCTGGATGGACGAGCACGAGGTAACCAACTCGATGTATCGTCAGTTCGTCAACTATGTACGCGACTCCATTCTGCGTGAACGTTTGGCAGACCCTGCCTATGGTGGCGATGAGAGCTACAAGATAGAGGAAGACAAAAACGGTGACCCCGTTACGCCTCACCTGAACTGGAAGAAGGCCCTGCCCAAGAAGCCCAACGAGGACGAACAGCGAGCCTTCGAGAGTCTTTATGTCACCAATCCTGTGACGGGTGAGAAGATGCTCGACTGGCGTCAGATGAACTACCGCTACGAGATTTATGATTACACCGAGGCTGCCAAGCGCAAGTATCGCATTCGTCCTGAGGAGCGTATTTTGAATACGGATATTCGTCCCAATCCCAACGAGCAGATATGGATATCGAAAGATACGGCCTACATCAACGACGAGGGACAGATTGTGCGTGAGACCATCAATCGCCAGTATACGGGCGAGTGGGACTTCCTGAACACGTACATAGTTAATATATATCCTGACACCACCTGTTGGGTGAACGATTTCCCCAATGCGGAGAACGAGACCTATATGCGCTATTACTTCACAGGTGCAGCCTATAACGACTATCCAGTGGTAGGTGTCACTTGGGAACAGGCTAACGCCTTCTGTGCCTGGCGCACGGAGTATCTGTTGCGTGGTCTGGGTCCTGCCGCCCGCTATGTGCAGCGCTACCGTCTGCCGACAGAAGCTGAGTGGGAGTACGCAGCACGAGGCAAGGACCAGAACGAGTTCCCCTGGGACAATGCTGACGTCATGAGTGGAAATGGCTGTTTCTATGCTAACTTTAAGCCCGACAACGGCAACTACACCAAGGACGGCAACTTGATTACCAGCAGAGTGGGCATCTACTCGTCTAACTCGAATGGTCTTTACGACATGGCAGGAAATGTGGCCGAATGGTGCAGCACCATTTTTACAGAGGCTGGCGTGGAGTCGATGAACGACATCAATCCGCAGCTGAAGTACAACGCTGCCAAGGAAGACCCCTATCGACTGAAGAAGAAGAGCGTACGTGGCGGCTCGTGGAAAGACCCTGAGTCTTACATCCGTTCCGCATGGCGCTCATACGAATACCAGAACCAGCCTCGCTCGTACATTGGATTCCGCTGTGTACGCAGTCTGGCCAATACCACCAGTGACAAGATTAAAGTAAAGAAAGGAAAGAAAAGATGACCAGATATAGTAAACTGAATTTCATCTACCGCTTGCAGAAGTGGATGGATAGCGTGCCAGGACAGACGTTCCTGAACTACGCTTACAGCTGGGGTGCCTCTATCGTTATCCTGGGTACACTCTTCAAACTGACTCACCTGCCTGGAGCAAACTTCTTCCTGTTCCTAGGTATGGGTACGGAGGTCATTGTATTCTTTCTTGCAGCTTTCGACCGTCCGTTCGACAAGACAACGGATGGCATGGACCTCGACCTGCATGTAGGCGAGGAAGCAGCCTTGTCGACTCCCGAGGGGAGCACCATGGCAGCTGCCGTGCGTCAAAGCGCTGGTGGAGGTACGGTCATCATCAATGGTGGTGGCGGAGCCGTTGGAGGTGTTGTGGGCAATGGTGACGAAGCAGCCCGCTGGGAAGGCAAGCCCATCAGCATTGCAGGTGGTGGCGTGATTGCCCAGCAGCCAGAGGTCCTGCCTATGGGTGAGGAGCTGAAGGACGCTACGACCAACTATATTGAGGAGCTGAACCGTCTGACGGAGATGCTCACACAGGTATCAGAGCAGAGCCAGCGATTGACACGCGACTCAGAGGAGATGGAGAATCTGAATCGTACACTGACCGGTATCAGCCGTGTCTACGAGATGCAGCTTAAGAGTGCCTCGGCACAGATTAGCACCATCGACGAGATTAACGAGCAGACCCGCCACATGGCCGAGCAGATAGTAGAGCTGAACAAGATCTATGCCCGCATGATTGAAGCCATGCAGGCAAAAGTCAGTTAAGAATAAAGAGAATTCATGGCAATAAAGAAAAGACCCGTTTCTCCGCGTCAGAAGATGATTAACCTGATGTACGTCGTACTGATGGCTATGCTGGCGTTGAACGTCTCGACAGAGGTGCTCAACGGTTTCTCCATCGTGGAGGAAAGCCTAAAGCGTACTACCATCAATGCTGCCAACGAGAATCTGGCCATATACGACGACTTTGCCGTACAGATGAAGAAGAACCCACAGAAGGTAAAGCAGTGGTACGACAAGTCGCAGCATGTGAAGCACATGAGCGACTCGCTCTTCAATCTGGCTGACGAGCTGAAGCTGGCCATTGTCAAGGAGGCCGACGGTGAGGACGGTGATGTGCAAAACATCCGTAACAAGGAAGATTTGGAAGCTGCCAATCAGGTGATGCTGGCTCCTGGTCGTGGACGCGGCAAGGAACTGTTCAACGCTATCAATGCCTATCGTACGCAAATGCTGAAGATGGTAGCAGGCTATCGCCAGAAGAAGATGATAGCCTCGAACTTGACAACAGATATTCCCAAGGATGCTCAGGCCATGGGCAAGAACTGGCAGGAATACATGTTCGAGTCGATGCCTGCAGCGGCTGCTGTGACACTGCTTTCTAAGTTGCAGAACGACGTCCGCTATGCGGAAGGCGAGGTGCTGCACACGCTGGTATCGAACATCGATGTGAAGGATATCCGTGTCAATGCCTTGAACGCCTTCGTCATTCCCAACTCGCAAACCATAGTACGAGGTGATAAGTTCTCGGCCCGCATCGTGATGGCTGCTGTCGATACGACACAGAAGCCCCAGATTTTCATTGGGGGTAAAGAGATGGATCTGCCAGGCGGACTTTATGAGACGATGACAGGACGCACAGGCGACTTCACTCTTTCTGGCTACATACAAGTAGAAAACGGTAATGGGGAGTTGCTGAAACGCGATTTTGAGCAGAAGTATACGGTGGTAGACCCATCGGCTACTGTCAGCGCTGACCTCATGAATGTGCTCTATGCAGGCTATAACAACCCGTTGAGTGTATCGGTACCAGGCGTTCCTGTCAATAAGGTGCAGGCCACGATGACTGGTGGTACTCTACAGCCAGTAGGACCTGGTCGCTATATAGCTCGTCCGACTGCCGTAGGACAGAACGTTACCATTACGGTGACCTCTACCAATACAGGACGTGCGCAGCAGATGGGGCAGTTTACGTTCCGCGTGCGCCGTTTGCCTGATCCTACACCCTATATTGCGATGAAAGACGAGAGTGGCAGTCCCATCCGTTACAAGGGTGGTGGACTGTCAAAGGCGCAGCTGATGGGAGTTGACGGTATTGGTGCTGCCATTGACGATGGCATCCTTGACATTGCTTTCAAGGTGCAGAGCTTCGAGACAGTATTCTTCGACAATATGGGTAATGCCGTGCCGATGGTCTCTGACGGAGCCAGTTTCTCTGCCCGTCAGAAGGATACATTCCGCAAGCTGCAACGTAACCGTCGTTTCTACATCTCTCGTGTGACGGCTGTCGGACCAGATGGTATCCAACGTAAGCTGAACGCCTCTATGGAGGTTATTGTGAAATAGGTTAGAGTTTAGTGTTTATAGTTTAGAGAAATATGAAGAGATTATTGTTCTTATTGATGATAACGCTGGTGTGCGGAACGGTGATGGCACAGCCTAAGGCCCGTCGACAACAGGCTCAGCAGAAAGCCCAGCAAAAGGTACAGCAGCAGACGCAGAATCAAGGCATGACCATACGTGCCCGACTGATGTTCCCAACAGCGACAGTGATGCCGGAGAATGTTGTATGGCGTCGCGACATCTATCGCGAGTTAGATCTTAACAAAGATGCTAACGCTGGTCTGTACTATCCCGTAGAGCCCATTGATAAGCAACTGAACCTGTTTACTTACGTCTTCAAACTGGCATTGAATGGCTATATTCCTGTCTACGAGTACCGTCTGGATGGTAACGAGGTCTTCACGGACTCTGCTAAAGTGCAGATGAAGACCGTGTTGGATAACTACCACATCTTCTACGAGGAGAAGGACGGCAAGCTGCGTGTGGACAATAGCGATATTCCCTCTGCTGAGGTCAAGATGTACTACCTGAAGGAAAGTGCCTATTTTGATGATGCTAACTCAACCTTCCATCGTAAGGTTCAAAGTATCTGCCCTGTGATGATGCGTGAGGATGACTTTGGTGGAGAGACATCGAAGTATCCACTGTTTTGGGTGAAATATTCAGACTTGGAGCCCTTCCTCAGTCGTCAGACGGTGATGACCTCCAATCTGAATAATGCTGCCACCATGTCGATGGAAGACTTCTTTACCTTGAACCATTACGAGGGAAAGATTTACAAGACCAACAACATGTTGGGCAAGACGCTGGCTCAGTATTGTCCCAACGACTCTGCACTGGCCAAGGAGCAGAAAAAGATTGAGGCAGAGCTGAAGGCTTTCGAGGAGAATATCTTTGGCGACAAGGCCAAAAAAGACTCACTTGATTCCATTGCCAAACTTGACCCCAAACAGCTGAAAGCAACCAAGTCAAAGCGTTCTGCCCGCTCTTCAAAAGTCAAGAGCAGTAAGATCAAGAGCAGCAGTTCAGCCTCTAGCGGAGCACGCATAACGGTTCGCCGTCAGAGACACTAATCATTAGCAACAACCATATGAAGAAGATTTGTGTAACGCTGCTGATGGCGGTTGCCATGGCATTGCCCTCACAAGCTCAGGTAAACTTTGGACTGAAAGGTGGTCTTAATCTAACTAGTATGTCGCTCAACCAAAGCGATCTGGAGAGTGCCATTTCCAATAAATCGGGCTTCTTTATCGGTCCGACGGTGAAGTTCACGCTGCCTATTGTGAACCTTGGCATGGATGCCTCTGTGCTCTACGACCAGCGCGAGGCTGAGATTAAGTCAACAGGCGAGAAGCTGAAACAGAAGTCTATTCAGATTCCCATCAATGCTCGCTTTGGCTTAGGACTGGGCGACTTAGCCAACGTATTCATCTTTGTTGGTCCGCAGTTTGGCTTTAACGTAGGTGGCGATACTGAGAAGCAAAGCATCAAAGATTGGTCGTTAAAGACGGCCAATATCAGCGGTAACGCAGGTCTTGGCTTTATGTTCGTCAACCACTTGCAGATAAGCTTCAACTATAACTTCGCCTTGAGCAACAGTGCGGAATGTAAGGTTTACAAGGTTAATAGCGATGCAACTGAAAGCGTCAAGGTGAAGAATAATGCCTGGCAAATAGCCTTGGCCTACTATTTCTAAGACTCTTGCTGAAGATACTCTCTCGGTGACATGCCATAGCGCTTACGGAAGCACTTGCCAAAATAGCTGGAGTCAGCAAAACCTGAACGGAAAGCTATCTCGGCTATGCTGAGGTTCGTCGTTTGCAAGAGTTCAGTGGCATGACTAAGACGGAATTCCTTAATAAGGTCTATCGGAGCAAAGCCCGTTAGGCCTTTTACCTTTTTATAGAAGGCCGAGCGCGACAGGCCCATCTCTGAAGCGATGGCATCCACGTTGAACTCTGTATTCGGGAT
>JAFPEE010000021.1 GCA_017389705.1 Prevotella sp. | reverse complement strand
GCAATACGCTGCGTGGTCTCTCCATTGGCATAACCCGGGAACATGCGGTTGATGTCGGTATTGTCCATCGCCCAGAAACGGCGGCTGACGTTCATCGAGAATGGGTTGCACGAGGGAATGACCAGTATGCTCTTGCCCTTGGCAATGCCCCCATGACGCTCAATGAAACTTAAACTGTTCACTATCTGAGCACAGATATACTGCTGTTGCACCTCGTCGCCTCTCATGGCTCCCACGATGGCCAGCGTTTTGGCTCCCTCTCCGAAACGGTAGCCGCGAATGCGGAAACTGTCGCGATAGGGCGACGTCATCTCAAAAATAGTCTCTTCTCTCATACTTGTTCTTCTGAATTAAAGATCCGGGCCATCAGGGATCCTTCATAGACAATCGGATAGGCACGGATAGTGAAAAGATAGCCGTTGACGGGTGAGGTGACTGTGCTGAGCACCCGTCCGCGAAGAGGGTCGACAATCTGGCCGATGGTCTGCCCCTCGGTGACTGTAATGCCGCACTTAAGCTCAGTAAGGAATACGCCCGAGGTCTCCGCATTCAGGAATGTCACGCGGTCGCCCTTACATACGATTGGCTGCTGGATGTCGGCTGGCACTTCCCCCCGCCACATACCCATGTGCTTCATCAGATGTAATATACCCCCTACCAGCCTTCGGCACATCTTGTGGTTGATGCGCTGGCCGACACCCATCTCCACTACCAGGCATGGTGTACCCGTGCTGTTGAGCGAGTGGGCCAGCGTGGCCTCCAGCACGGTGGCAGCAGCATGCACCCATACGAAATCAGTGCCGAGGTGCTCAGCAAATGGCACCAGCCACTCGGCATCCTGTACGTTGATCCGCACCTGAGGTGTTTCACGCAGATAGATATTGCTGGAATGAATATCAATGACCATGTCGGCTCCCTTGATGTCTTCGATGATGGCATGGGCGGTCTGCTCAGCCATGGTTCCTTGAGGGTCGCCAGGAAAGATACGGTTCATGTCGAGGTCGAAGTTGGGTATGCCCCGCTGTATGGTGTCTATGCCAAGTGGATTGAGTGCAGGATAGATCTCCAGTGTACCCGTGAGCTGTTCAGGATGCTCGCCGACGATACGTGATAGTTCGTAGCACACCATCTGTCCCTCCAGCTCGTCGCCGTGCGTGCCCGTGACCACGCAGAAGCGCAGTCCCTCCTTGCCGTGATGGATCACATTCTTGCGGATACGGAACTGCTCATCGACGGGCAGTTCTGTCGATACGATAGTCTTTATCATAGTTCTTGTAATGTTACGCTGATTTGTGTTTGCTGTACTGCCTGTCCGCAGAACATGCCGCGACTGACGGGACAGTCGGCAGAGTCTCGCCCATGGGCTATCTTGACATAGCCTTGCTGCAATAGTGTGCGGTCGTGGGTAGGGTCATAGCCCTGCCAGCTATAGCCGTCGAAGACCTCCACCCAGGCATGGGTCTGGCCGGTGCCTTCGAGGAACCCGTTCACGTAGCGGGCGGGCAACCCGTTGGCACGGCAGAAGGCAATCATCAGGTGGGCATAGTCCTGGCATACGCCGCATTGGCGGCTGAACACATCTGAGGCTGGCGTTTCAACCGTAGTGGTCTCAGGCTCATAGGCCATCATCTCATAGACCCTGTGGCACAGTTGCCGCGCCTTCTCTGCCGTCGTTGCTCCGGCGTCCGTCAAGGCAGCCTCTCGCATCGCATCGTTGAGTTGTGTGAGTTGTGAAGGCTGGCTATATAGGAACATGTTCTCGCCACGCTGTTTCTGGAAATAAGTCTCCGTAGCCACAATACCTGTGCTGACGTAGGCGAACACCGTATGCGGCTCACTGGCGCCGCCAAAGAGAATGCGGTTGCCGAAAGCGTCTGTGCCAGCATTCATCCAGTAGTCGGGCGAAACGATGATATGCTCCTGCTCGATGGTCTGGAAGGCGTTGGCTGCAGGCTGGCACCTCAGCATGACGGCATGTGCCGTCACTGGTTCGCTGAACTCCACGATGGTCTGGTAGTTGTATAAATACCTTTTCATACCCTCACCAACTGATTGACAAACGCCAGCAGTTTGTTCTTATATTCTAAGTCACTCAGGTTGAATTTCTCGCGGATAATCAGACTGTCCAACTGACTCTCTATGTGATCGTCCAGCAGACCAGGTAATTGACGCGAATAGTGTTTCACCGAGTCGTATGCCTTTGCGATGCGCTCGTAGCTGTATTCGAAGCGTAGCAGCATGTCGAGGTTCTCTATATTGCGTCCGATCATCATGATGTACAGGGCCTTATGGTTCAGCAGCCGCTGTTCTGCAGCTCCCCAGAAAGCCAGCGACCAGTCGATGACAGGTTGCAGGATCATGACATTCGTTTCTTGCTTGTCGCCACATTTTTTCAATAGCGCGACACTCATTTCCAGATAGCTCAGTGTCTCAGACATAATCTCCTCGCGCAAGAGGATGGCATTGTCCATGGCCCTGGTTTGTGCCGACATCACGGAACTTGGGTTCCCGCCGTCGTACATCATGCCAAGCGTAAACTCATCATTGGTCTGATAAACACCCTGCGGGTCAAGTTTCTGCCAGAAGGGCCTGTAGTCCTCCATCTCTCCGTCTATCATCTTGTCATAGCACTTGCGCATCAGATGGAGCGTGATATAGACGCGCTCCTCGTAGCGCCCCAGCCAGAACAGGCTGTTGGCCTTGTTGGCCGATATAATCGTAT
>JAFPEE010000219.1 GCA_017389705.1 Prevotella sp. | reverse complement strand
GTTTCGATGTTACGATGCTTCGAGCCTAAATCACCTCTATCAGCTCCACGTCGAAGATCAGCGTTGCAAACGGGGGAATCATCTGTCCGGCACCGCCCTCGCCGTAAGCCAGACGATAGGGGATGAAGAAACGATACTTGGCACCCTCCTGCATCAGCTGCAAGCCCTCAGTCCAACCAGCTATGACCTGCTGCAGACCGAACACGGCGGGCTCGCCGCGCTGGACGCTGCTGTCGAACACAGTACCGTCGATGAGGAAACCCTCATAGTGGCACTTCACAGAGTCCTTGGCGCTGGGCTTCTTGCCGTTGCCTTCCTTCAGCACCTGGTATTGCAAACCGCTGGGCAGGGTGACGATGCCGTCCTTCTTGGCATTCTCGGCCAGGTATTTCTCGCCTGCCTCCTTATGTACCTTGCCCTGCTCGGCACGCTGCTTGTTGATCTTCTCTTCCTGTGCAGCGAAATACTCCTGCACAATACGCTGGGCCTCGCTGCTCTTGACCTTCAGCTCGCTGCCTGCCAACACGTCCTTGACAGCCTGTGCAAAGTCGTCAATATTAAGCTCAGAGCCACCCATATTTGCCAACTGGTGACCAATACCGATACCCAGTGCATAACTTACTTTATCCATCTTCTCTATATTATAATAATGTATATTCGCTCAAAATCGGGCGCAAAGGTACAAATAAACGATGGAAAAACCAAAATATTCTTCGAATTACATGCGATAATTCCAAAAAAAATGCTAATTTTGTGCATTCTTAATACTTTGCTTATGAAAAAGATTGTTGTTTTGACAGGTGCCGGCATGTCTGCAGAGAGTGGATTGAAGACTTTCCGCGATGCCGATGGACTGTGGGAGGAATATCCCGTTCAGAAGGTTGCAACCCATGAGGGCTGGTTAAACGACCCGACGTTAGTAACGAATTTCTACAATATGCTTCGCAAGAAGTGCTGGAATGTGAAGCCCAACGAGGGCCACAAACTGGTGGCTGCACTGGAAGAAAAGTACAACGTGACGGTGGTAACACAAAATGTTGACAATCTGCACGAACAGGCTGGCTCGAAGAAGGTGATTCATCTGCATGGTGAGCTGATGAAGGTTTGTTCCAGCGACGACCCAGACAATCCTCGCTATCAGCAGCTGCTGACTCCCGACAACTGCGAGGTGGAGCCTGGCACAAAAGCTGGCGACGGCTCGCTGCTGCGGCCTTTCATCGTATTCTTTGGCGAGGCTGTTCCCATGATTACTCCTGCTGCTGCGGAGTGTCAGGAGGCTGACATCTTCATCATCATCGGCACATCGCTGAATGTTTATCCTGCTGCAGGCCTCATCCAGTATACACGTCCTGGCATACCCATCTACCTCATCGACCCCAAGCCCGTATCAACAGGAAGCCGCGATGTGGTTCAGATTCAGAAGGGAGCATCGGAAGGCATGCGCGAACTCTCCGACCTGCTCATGAAATAAGAATAGAATCTTTACGAACATAGGAAGTGAAGGAAGACCTACTCTTTCTTCTCTTCTTGTTTGTTCAGCACACGCTGGTATTCTCCTTCCGTATTCAGAATGCGCTCTGCTTCCTGAAGGGTCTTGTCGTTGCGAAGACCTACCTGCAACTGCCCGCCTTGGAAATAGTAGGCACCAACAATGTCCTGCTCCAGCATCTGCTGTATCTCACTGCGATGACGCTCTAAGTCGCTGGCCAGCTCATGGTGGTCAATCTTGGCCTTCAGCGCCTCCAGCTCAGCCTTAGCCTCGTCGTAGTAACCCTCGAACTTCATGGCTTTCTCCAGCTCGCCAAACTGCTTCTTGCTTAGCTGGTCGTAGGTAAAGCCTGCCTTGATGACTCGTTGCTTGAAGTCAGCGTAATCTGCATCTGTCAGATGGAAATCCTTGGCAGCGGCAATAGTAGGATGCTTGCCAATGTAGTCGACAACATAGTCAAACGTCACCTCGGTAGAGTCCAGGCGGTCCAGATAGAGTGTGATGTTAGCCATCGTGTCGGGCTTCACCTCAACGTCGGGTTTAATGCCCTCCTCCATTGTAATGCCACGCCCTGAAGGCAGGAAGTAGCGCGAGGTCGTCAGCTTCAGGTTGGCATTGTAGGGCAGTTCTACGTTGGGCACCTGCACCAAGCCCTTGCCATAGGTTCGCACACCTATTATAATACCACGCTTCAAGTCTTGCAAGGCGCCACTGGTAATCTCTGATGCCGAAGCTGTCTCCTGGTTTACCAGCACAACGATGGGCATCACGGTATCGATGGGCTCCAGACGTGTCTTGTACTCATTGTTGGCGCGTTTCAGCTTACCCTTCGTCTCTACAATCTGCTGCCCTTTCGGTATCCACATGCTCAGAATGTCGACACACTCCGACAGCGAGCCACCACCATTGCCACGCAAGTCCAAAATCAGTTTCTGGGCTCCTTGCTTCTTCAGGTCCAGAAAAGCCAACCGCATCTGCTTAGCTGGATCGCCGGTGAAAGTATTCAGATTGATATACCCTACCCCATTGGGGCGCATGCCGTACCACGTAATCTCAGGCATCTTAATGCTCTGACGGGTAATCTTGAACTTCATTGTCTTCCCCGTCGAGGGACGCTGTATGGTCAGCATGAATGTCGTGCCAGCCTCGCCACGCAGATGACTGCTCACAAAAGACGTATTCTTCTCAGTCGTCACAGTGTCGTCAATCTGCAGGATGATGTCGCCTTTCCTCAGACCTGCCAAAGCAGCAGGCATACCTTCGTAAGGCTCGTCAATCACCACACGCTTCAGCTTCTGATGGTAGCGAATCAGCGCTCCAATGCCAGCATACTTACCCGTCAGCATCGTCTTCAGCTCCTTCTGACGCTCCTCAGGATAATACTCAGTATAGCGGTCCAAAGAAGCCAGCATGGCATCTATGCCCTTGGTAATCACCTTGTTGGCATCCAACGTGTCCACATACATCAGGTCGAGGTTCTTATAGAGCGCATTGAATATCTCCAGGTTCTTTGCCACTTCCAAATTGTGATTCCTCACCTCCTGAGCCTGCAACGTCAGCGATAAGCAGCAAGCACATATCAATAGAAAAATACTTCTTCTCATTTCCTTAATTATACTAATTTGGCGACAAAATTACAAAAAAATACCCATTCCATGAATTTTTTTCCTAAAAAGTTTGCAGGAATAAAAAAAACTCATTACCTTTGCACCCGCAAATCAGAAATGACGAGCACCACTGCTTCAGTAGCTCAGTTGGTTAGAGCACCTGACTGTTAATCAGGGGGTCGTTGGTTCAAGCCCATCCTGAAGCGCCTTAAGAATCAAGGAGTTACGAGAAATCGCAACTCCTTTTTCTTTTTCGTCTGAACAAATTTTG
>JAFPEE010000218.1 GCA_017389705.1 Prevotella sp. | reverse complement strand
TTTCGATGTCTCGAAGTTTCGATATTTCGAAGTTATTTGATTACTTCATAAGTCAGTCCGTCAACTTCCGTCACGTACTTCTTCACGTCGTCCACCGTCTTGAACGTCTGGAACCAGTAGAGGTTATACGTAATCTGATGGTTGATGGTCTTGATGTCGGCATACTTCAGCTGGAAGGTGTTGAACGTGATGGACTCGTTGGTAGGAGCAATACCACCCGTGCCAAAGGCCACCGTAGCGAGATCGTAGATGAAGACATGCGAGCCGTCAGAGCACTTCAGGTCGCCAGAGTACTTGTTGTTACCGCCACCCAGGGCCTTGAAGTCAGCGCCGCTCTCAGACTTACCGACAACGTCGAAGTTCAGGTTGCGGGCCGTTACGCCTTCTGACTTATAGAGATCCTTCACATCGTCGAGCTTGATGGCGATGATAGGATAGTTGCCAGCATGCAGGGTAGCCGGGGTGTCCCACCACTTGATATCGGCACGCTGGTTGGTAGCGTTCTGCGTGTAGGTGGTGATGGTGATGTAGCCATCGTGCCACTCGTGGCTTGAGCTGGTGCCGTTGCCACTCTGCTTAGCGTTGTAGACGCTGTAGTGGCTCTGGTTGTGGAAGGTCTCGCGAAGCAGACCGCACGGGATGTTCAGCTTAATGCTGCTCGACTTGCCCGTCTCGGGGCAGTTAGCGGTGATAGTCACGTTGCCGAAGCCCACGAACTTCACGTAGCCGCCTTCGACAGTAGCTATCGAGGCATCGCTGGTGCTCCACTCGATAAGGCTCTTTGTGCTCTCAGCAGGAACGGTAGTGTAGCTGAGGCTGACACCCTGCTCGTTCAGTGCGAAGGCATAGCCATTATCGGCAGAGTAGGTCTGGTCGAGTGTGATATCCTGAGGCTGTACCTTACGCATGATGGTAATATCGATAGAGGTGGAAACGCCAGAACCGTCCATAGCCCTACCTGTGATGGTAACCGTCTTTCTGACAGCTGTGCCACCGGTGCTGACACCAGTCACCACACCCTTGCTGTCGACAGTAGCTACGCTGGGGTCGCTTGACGACCACTCCAGGGTACGGTAGGTGGTTGATTCGGGCTCGATGGCATAGCTGATAGCCACCTGCTCGCCCTCGTATACCTCAGTCACGTCAGCGGAGAGTGTGATATCCGAAGCCTGCTGCAGGCGTGACACCACCTTGACCTTCAAAGCGCTTACCACACCAGAACCGGCAAACATGCCCGTAGGTGATACGGTAACAATGCTATAGCCCAGGCCTTTCTCGCTGATAGCCTCTACCATGCCCTCTGCAACAGAGGCGACGGTAGCGTCGGACGTGCTCCATACCACATTGTCGAAGGTAGCGTCGTCAGGCTCTAGTGTGTAGCCCAGCTGCACGGTCTCGCCCACGATGAGCGGCAGCACGTCGGCACCAGTATTATCAGTATAGATCAGTTTCTTCATGTCAGCAGGAATCTGCATCTCAATAGCACTCGGACAGGTTGCCGCCTCCACATTCGGTGTGCGGTCGTCGTCCTTGGCGCATGACGCAAGCATCATGCCAATGCACAATGCATAATGCATAATGCATAATTGGCTGCGCATTACCCTATTATATATATTGTTCTTTGTTTTCATATTGCTGTTTTTTAATAATTATGAATTATGCATTATGAATTATGCATTAATTATTTACTCCCATCCAGGGTTCTGACCCAGCTGTGGATTCAGCTGGCGCTGATCCTGAGGCAGGGGATAGAGGTAGTTCTTCTGAGCCCATGTGCGGCCACTGTACAGGACAATGCACCCATCGCCATTCAGCGAGCGTGACTGACCAGTCCAGTTAGCCTCATACCAAGTACCGGTGATCTTCACACCCAGCTGGTCCTGAGGCATCTCGGTCTCGGCAGTCTTCCAGCGCTTCAGGTCGTCGATACGGAAACCTTCGAGGAAAAGCTCTACGGTGCGCTCACGGCGTATCTCCGTGCGCATGTTCAAGCCATTGCTTGTCACGAAGCTGTTCGAGAGCTTCGGCATATTGGGATTGATGCGGCGACGAACCAGGTTCAGCGAGAGATCCAGATCATCGTCGCTGATGCTTTCGCTGAGCTCGTAGGCAGCCTCAGCATAGTTCAGCAGCACCTCGGCATAGCGGATGACGGGGAAGTCCATCGACTCGTAGTAGTCCTGTACCTCGCACTCCACGCCCCACTTCTGGCTCTGATAGCCCGAGTTGGAACGGGTGTTGCAGGTCAGCGAGCTGTTCAGGTCGTCGTCTGTCCAGGTGGTGCGCCACTTACCGTCGTTGTTCCAATACTTCTCTCCGTGCCACAGCATGGTGTTGTCCATACGGGCGTCGCGGTTCTGGAATTCGCTGGCAGCCTGCGTGTAGCCTTGGAACAGCGGGCTCTTCTCGACGGGCAGACCGTCCTGGCAGAGATACATATTAGCCATCTTGCGGGTGATGTAGCACACGTTGGCCAGCATGGCGTGGGTGATATTCACCGCCATTCTGTCGGTTTCGCGATGGCGATGCGAGAAGATGTATTCCGTATTAGCACCCTTCATCAGTCCTACAGGATTGTCCTGGACGTCCTCGAGGATGAACATATAGCGATAACTCTGGTTGATGTTGTTGATGCCGGCATTCTGCAGATTGGCATTGTAGAACAGCGAGTAGTGCTTATTATCGATGACCTGTCTGGCAGCATTCTTGGCAATGGTCAGCAGCTCGGTAGCGCGCTGGCTGTTGCTATTGTGGAACTTCTGCCAGGTACCTTCATACAGCGCTACGCGGCTCAGCATGGCATAGGCGGCGTCCTTGCACAGGCGTCCTTCCTCAGCGGCTGACTCGGGCAACAGCTCGACAGCCTTCTGCAAGTCGCTGATACACTGGTCGATGACCTCGCCACGAGGATTGCGGCTGCCGTAGAGCTGCTCGTTGTCGATATCCAGCGGCTCTGTCAGAATCTGGGCGTCGCCATAGATCTGAACCAGTTCGAAGTGCAGGTAGGCACGGAACCAGTAGGCCTCACCCTTCGGCGTGCTGATGGCGGCCTGGTTGTCGAAACCATCGGCATTCTTCAGCAACAGGTTGGTATAATAGATGTTCTTGTACAGACGGGTAAAGTTACCATCCTTCTCAGGGATGGCATTGGTTCCCTGACTGTAGGTATTCACACTGCTGGTGCAGATGAGATCTGAGCGGTAGTCGGAGTGTACACCGTCAGAAACAGCATTCTGGTAGTCTGTTCCACCACCCAGGTCGCGTGTCCAGCTATAGAACTGGTTGGCAAACAGCTGGAAGTTCTCTGCCTTGTTCCAAACCAGGTTATCACCCAGGGAGTCCTTCGGATCGAGGTTCAGACAGGAAGTCAGCAGCGATGCTGCGACAATGCACAATGCATAATGCATAATGCATAATTGGCTACGCAACATTTTTATATATAATAATACTTCTTTCATAATTCTTCTCTTAAAAAATAATGGTGAATTGTGCATTGTGAATTATGCATTAAAAAGTGACGTTCATACCGAAGGTGTAGTTACGTGTGAAGGGATAGAGCGACGTACCGCTCTTCGAGATCTTCGATTCGGGGTCCCAGCCGTCACTAATCTTGGTAGTCTCCCAGAGGTCAGCACCTGTGAAGTAGATGCGCAGGGCATCGATGAAGTGAGTAGCCTGCAGCCACTTCTTGGGGAAGTTATAGCCGACAGTAATATTCTTCAGTCGCAGGTAGCGGCCATCCTGAGCCGTCAGCGACGATGCCTGATAGTTGTACTTGTTGATGTTTGAGTCGTTGGTATAGGGAGCATAGTAGGCATCCGTGTTGTCTGCCGTCCATGTATTGCCAATCGACGACTTCAGACTGTTCACGTAGAGTCCGCGATAGGGAACCGTCCAGTTGGTGTCGTTGCCGCGATAGATGAAGCGGTTGGCAGCACCCTGGAACACAATATTGACGTCGAAGCCCTTCCAAGAAGCACCCAGATTGAATGAGTACGAGATTTCAGGCTCGCTGGAGCCCAGGAAAATGAGGTCGTTTTCATCCAGACGGCCATCACCATTCTCATCGCAATACATATTGTCACCCACACGCAGGTTGCTTGGCATACCGATACCGTTGTTTTCATAGTAGAGGGCCTTATAGGCTGCCAGCTGTTCCTCATTCTGGATCTTTCCGCCATAACGCAGTCCGAAGAGCGACGAGATGCCGTAGCCTACCATGTTGGAGGTGTAGCCCGAAGACTTCACGGTAGTTCCCTCATACTCTGTCAGCTTGTTGCGGGCAAAGGTAAAGGTACCGCCAGCATGGATATCGACCTTACCGATACGACCTGTATAGTTCAGCTGTCCTTCCCAACCGTAGTCCTTGAACTTACCTTTGTTGGCAGAGGGAGCAGAGTCGCCCAGCGTTCCAGGCAGCGTCACGCTGACAAGCATGTTGTCGTTGCGCTTCTGGAAGTACTCGATGGTACCATTGATGTTATGGCCTGGAGCAATGTTGAGGCCGAAGTCAACGGCGACGTTGTAGTTCTTGATGCGCTCCCATGAACGGGTTCTCGAAGCAAAGGTACCATTGGTGGAGATATACGATGTCAGGCCAGTTCCCAGATAGGCACCCGTGTTAGAGTGTACATTGTAGAGCTGAATGCCATCGTAGTTACCGATACCGCTCTGGTTACCCACCTCAGCATACGAGGCACGCAGCTTCAGGTTGTTCAGCCACTTCACTTTCTTCATGAAAGGCTCCTCGGTCAGGCGCCAACCGGCACTGACACCCCAGAAGAAATCCCAACGGTTCTCGGGCAGGAATTTTGAGCTTCCGTCGTAACGTCCGTTGAACTCTACCAGATAGCGGCCCAGGTAGTCGTAGTTGAAACGTCCGAAGTAAGACAGGATAGAGTTCTGGTATTTGCTGACATCGTCAAGCGTAATGTCGCCTGTACCGTTAACCACTTCCAGTCCTTCCAGAATGTCTGTGGCCTTCACACCAAATCGCTTCAGTTCTTTAAACTCATACTGGGTACCCAGTGTCAGCGAGAAGTTGTGGTCGTTCCAGAAAGTCTTATGTCCATTAACGTATGCGGTGAAAGCATAGTTGTCAATGCGCTCTGACATCTGTTCGTAGTACGACTTGGCCTGTACGGGGTCAGTCAGCACGACGCGCTCGCCAGTCACATTGTAGAAATTGATAGGATTCTGCACCTCGTCGACCATCTTGTCAGAGGTGTTATAACCCAGGTTGACATTGGCTGTCAACCAGTCTGTAATATCGTAGTTTAGCGTTTCGCTTATGTCGATGCGGCTGACAGATGTCGTCTTGTCGCCACCATCCTCTACCTTAGCCACGGGAGAACCCCAGGTACCCCAGGCATAGGGAGCACCATTGATGGCAGCCATCGGCAGACCGGGCTGTGGAGTCGTTGTTGTCAGGGCTGCAGCGATTCGCGTGGGCTGCACCTGCTCCTTGCGGAAGTAGGCAATGCTTGACTGCAGGCTCAGCTGCTTCGTAAACTTATAGGTATCGTTAAAGCGTACGTTGAAGCGCTTGTTCGAGTTGTTGCCGTATTTCAGGTTTGAGCCGTCGTAGTTATAACCCAGCGAGATGCGATACGAATTCTTGTCCGAACCACCGCTGACACTCAAGTTGTGCTCCTGGTTGTAAGCGTTGCCAAAGAGACCACCCAACCAGTCGACGTCAGAGAACACGAAGTCTGACACATCCGTGAAAGCAGCGGTACCAAAAGGATTGGCACTCTGGCTCAGGTCGATGTAACGGCCCTGATACTGCTTGGCCAGCTGTGCGTAGGTGTACCATACACTCGATGTGTTCAGGTCGTTCTCCAGTGTCTGCATCAGACCGTCGGCCCACTCATTCAGCGACATCAGCTCGGGCTGCAAGCCAGGAGTCTTTACCGTTACCGATCCGGAATAGTTGATTTTAACTTTACCTTCCTTCCCCTTCTTGGTGGTGATAATTACAACACCGTCGGCAGCACGCGAACCGTAGATGGCTGCAGAACCGTCCTTCAGGAAGTTGATGCTCTCGATATCGGCAGCATTAACCGAACCCATGTCACCAGCCACACCGTCGATAATCACCAGCGGACCGCCGGAGTTCTTTGACACCGAACCGCGCAGCTTCATGTTCCAGCCTTCCTCACCAGGAGCAGAGCTGGAACGGGTGATCATCACACCAGCTACCTGACCCTGCAGAGCTTCCAATGGTGACGACAGCGAACCCTTACCTTCGAAAGCCTTGGCGTCGACCACGGTGACGGCACCTGTCAGAGATTCTTTCTTGGTGGTACCGAAACCTACGACTACCACTTCTTCAAGTAACTCGGAGTCTTCCTTCATCTTCACGTTGATAGTGCTCTTGCCTCCAACAGCTATCTTCTGGTCTGAATAGCCGATGTACGAGAACTTCAGCGTAGCATTAGAAGCGGCCTTGATGGTATAGTTTCCATCAAAGTCGGTCACAGTGCCGCCCGTCTGCTGACCGTCTATCATAACAGTCACACCGATAAGCGGTTCATTCTGCTGATCCGTCACCTGTCCCTGGACGGTGATGGTGCCCTGCGCATAGGCAGTTAGCGGTAGGCAGTTAGCAATTAGCAAAAAGCTAAAAGCCAATAGCCAAAAGCTAAAATCCCATTTCCTTTTTTGTTCCATAATGATTTGTTTTATAATATTAACGTTTTGATTGTTTTCTTGTCATACGAGTGAAAAGGTTTTTAATCATCAACCGTTTTAATACCCAATGGCGCGACGCACGCTGTCACGAACCATCATACGTGTTCTGTATATGCGTGACTCAACAGCGCGCTTAGTCAAACCTGTCTCAAGCACAATCTCGTCGGCGGTCTTCTCTTCGAAACGCGTCATTTCATAAATACGGCTGTCTTTCTCAGACATGTTGCAGATAACATTCATCTCTACCTGCAAAATATCGTTCACTTCTGCTTCTGTGTTTGTGTAGCTTCGGTCCGTCATCCAGCTCAGTTTCTCGTGTACCTTATTTATACACGCACGATGACGCAAATAGTCGATACGTTTCTGGTAAGCTATCTGTACAGCCAGACCCTTCAGCTGCTCTTCGATGATGATGTCGAGACCCATGATCTTGAGAAATACCTCCTGCACCAGGTCCTCACAGGTATCAACATCGATACATGCCTGACGGAAGATGGTAAAGATCTCATGACTAACCTTCTGGTAGGTCTTACCAATCATTTCGCGGTTGTTGTCACTGATAGTTTTCATACGCAAATTGTTTTAAGTTAGATTTTTCTAAGCGCAAAATTAGAGAAAAAAAAGACTGCAAGCAAGTTTTTCCTTCTTGTTTGCAGCCATTTGGTTTAGTTAGTAGTCCAACTAATTCAACTATCTAATAGTCAGGTGTTTACTATTCAGTCCATCTAAATTAGCAATACCGATTAGGCCATTTTTATACCTTTTTTCTTCAAATATTCTACGGGTGTCAGACCCTCAACCTTGCGGAAAGTGGAGAAGAAATTCGACTTCTTAAAACCACATTGTTCACTCAATGCAGTTATCGTATAACGCTTATATTCACCCTCGTCAATCAGCCGTTTAAACTCCTGAAGGCGATAGCCGTTGATGAAGTCATAGTAGTTCTGACCCAGATAGAGATTGAAGACCTGACTGAGTTTGGGTGCCGACAGATGGAGTACCTCGGCCAGATCCTTCATCTTCAAGTCAGCATTGGTGTAAACCCGCTCACGGACTAGGTACTCCTTCATGCGTTTAACGATAGCGGCACACTCGTCATCGTCAATCTTGACCTTTTGGTACTTGGCTGTCTCAACTGGTTCCTCCTGCTCCATTTTCAGTTCACTCAACTCGTTTAATTCGTGGTCCATCGCCACCAAAGCATCCTCAATCTCGTCGCGTTCAGAGAGCAATTCCTTTGTTGTCTTGCGGAAACGCCACCACAACCACAACAGAGCAATGGCGATGATGAATAACACCAATTCAAATATGGCCCAGCCCGAGGGTATCACCGTAATCGTAAAGACGGAAGCAGTACCTACAGCACCTGCCAGACGCACCTCTAACAGATGTTTGCCCAACACCAGTCTTCTCACGTCGATTGGCTCACCGTCACTCACCATCTGCCAGTCACCGCCTCCGATGCGGTACTCATACAACCGCCCCGTCTGCTTAGCATAGTCAGGCAATATGAGTTCGGCCTGCAATACCTCAGAAGTCAAATTCCAGTCCAATAGCAGATGGTGTTTTTCATTTGCCAAATACTCTTCGTGTATCGGCAACAAATCGCTGCCACGGCGGATGTCAAATAGCCGGACCTTGTACTTTGTGTCCTTTTTCCACGAAGTGGATCTCTTATAGCTGGTAAAGAAGAGTCCCTGCGATGTGGCCACCCACACCTGACCGTCAGCGTCAAGCCCCATGTCGTTGATGAAATCGCCACGCAGTCCCTCGCCATAGCCGAAGTGAACCATACCCGTCAGGTCATAGCCGAAACCAAAGATGCCACGTTCCGAGCCTAACAGATAGTGCCCCTGAAGGTCGTCGACAAAGGTGCGGCACCACTTATCGGTGAAGTGCACGGGCAACTCTAGCTCGCCGAAGTCTGTCATATCTTCGTTGGTATAGAAGGTCTGCGGACCTGTGCGGAAAAACACTAGTCCGTCGTGTCCCTGGGCACCACGCATCCAAGGCTCTTGATGGAAGAAACCTTTAGGGAACGATGTATCAACAATCTCATGGCTACGCACGCTGTAGAGGGAGCAGCCTTTTTCGCCTGTCAACCAGGCATTCCCACTCTGGTCGAAGGTAATACTTAATATAAGTCCACCTACAATTCGCGAGTTCTGTTCCGTAAAGTGCTGTTCTATGATGTCATTACCAATGATAAAGAGACCATGACTGCAGCCTATCCATAGCCTGCCGTCAGGACCATTCTTTACCTCTCCGATAGAAATGCCGTCAAGTTCGGGTGAATACGTCTGTTTCGTCAAACTTTGCGTCCTAGGATCATACTGTCTTAAGCCACCGTCGAAAGTACCTATGAAAAACCGGTCTTCATACCATGCTATCGTATTGACAATGTGCCCGCCACCCAATTCGGCTGGGGAGAAGAACCGCGAGGCACCCGTAACTGCATTCACATGCCAGAAGCCGTTCTGCGTGCCCAGTATCACATCGTCGCCATGACGGCAATAAGTGCGTACGTTGATGCCGTCCGTACTGAAATCTCCTACCTTGAATACCTCAAACAACGACCCGCTATGATAGGTATAGGCCAGTCCGTAGCGCACGAAGCCAAACCAATTGACACCATTGACATCACGGTAATAGCAATAGGTGCCATTTGAGGGTAACCGATGCGAAGTATTGCCCTCAGTATGGAAATGCTCTATAACCTTTAACCCGTCGCCATGAACCTCTAAACGGTATGCTCCGCTGCCATCAGTAGCCACACAGAGGCTTCCATCGGCACTGCGCTGAACGGTAGAGACGATGTTCCCGACACCAGCCACACGTTCTGCTGTACCAGCATTCATGTCGCATAGGAACAGTCCGTTGCCTCGTGTTCCCACTGCAAAACGACCATTACCCAGACAGGCAAACTGCGTCAGGATGAAGCCATTCACAGGTGCTGGCATTTTGTGGCGTGTTATCTTTCCCGTCTTGGGGTCGTAGTTGTTCAAGTCGAAACGCCCAAGAAACCATATCTTGCCTTTTTCACAGACGGCATATTGACGCACGATATTGTCCAGTCCTCGACGGCTCACGTCAACATCCTGATGCTTCAATTGCCCTCCGTGGTACACCATCAGTCCCTGCTGACTGCCAATATACAGTGTGTCGCCACGAGCCATGAGGGTGTGCGGCTGTTTCACTTCCGGCAACACATGCTTGGCACCTTTACCATCTTTTTTAAGGCAATACAAACCGGCTTCTGTAGCCATATAGATTGTTTCAGAGCCGACCTCACAAAGTGCATATACTTCAAGGGTTCGCCCGTTTTCGCCTATCAAAGGGATAGTATGCAGTTGCTGCCCATTAAAGACGTTCACACCACTATTGGTTGCAATCCATGTGACACCACTATGGTCGGTCATCACACTACGTACTGTTTCTCCCGATAAACCGTCGGAAATAGTCAAACTAACCATGCGCTCCTCCACAATGGCAGCAGCACGGCCCGTCATTACTAATATCAAGGCAAAGACTATGGTCAAAAAGTATTTTCTGCGGTTAGTATTCTCTGCCCCTTGGTTAAAGTGTGGCTTTGTAAGCATTCCTTATTTATTAGTAGTACGCTGCGAAGGTACGAAAAAAATGTGAAGTCTCAAAATAATCTTCATTTTTTTCTCAAGTTACACAAAAAGGGATACAAAAAACCGGCTTCCATCACGGAAACCGGCTTTTTTACCTCAAATAGGGCTTCTTACCAAATTACTAATACTAACTCTTTACTAACTTACCTTAAGCTACTACTAACAAGTTATCCTATTAACCAAAAACTATGTATGAAGAATATTTCTTTTTGTACCTATAATACGAGCAGCCCTTGGCGTCTACGCAAAAAACTATGCGGTTTTTACGAAAAAGGCACAATAGGTAAGATAGGCTATCTCCAGCGCAATGACCAAGGCACCACCCATGATACCAGCCTGCTCGTTGGCAGCCCCCACGAGGAATGATACTGTACCGCCAGCTACAGCCATAATCATCAGACCACTGATCTCGTTGCCCTTTTCCGGACGGCTCTTCAGTGCCAGACCATACACGATGGGGAACACACACGAGCAGCAGAAGCCAATACCGCCAATGCAGATGAAGTCAACCACATCGTGACTGACGAAACCCAGGATAAGGGCGAAAGCCAGACAGACTACAATGTTCAGACGGAAATACTTGATTTCCGACATTCTTGTCATAAGGAACATGCCGATAAAGGCACCAACGGTACGGCAGACAAAGTAGACCTGAGGAGCCATACCGGCAGCCTCCTTGGTATAAGCAAAACGCGATATCATAACCTTCGACGAGAGGAAGTTGGTTGACACATCAGTTCCCACGGCAAAGAAAATGCCGAAGAAAAGCAACAGGATGGTCTTGTCAGATAGTAGCGCCAGCGTCTCACCGATGCTGGAACCTTGTTGTGACTTCTCCCGCTCAACAGGAGTCACCAGCAACCACAACCCGGAAAACAGCGTAATGGCTCCCATGATGGGGAAGCAGTAGTACCACTTGCCCTCGTCGCCACCACCGAACCAATTGACGGCAGCCAGGACAATGAAAGGTCCTACAAACGAAGAGATGGCCTTGACAACCTGTCCGGCAGTAAGACTCGACGTCAGCAGTTTCTCGTCAGTAATGACGTTCTGTAACAAAGGATTGACCGACACTTGCAGGATAGCGTTACCAATGCCTAGCAAGGCGTAGGCAGCCAATGTCATCACGCTGTCGTAATGCACAAGTGGCAAGGCCATACCGATGACGGTAATCAGCATGGATAGCAGCACGGTATTCTTGCGCCCAATCTTGTTCATCATCAATCCGAATGGTACGCCTAAAAGGAAGAACCATACAAACACCACAGACGGAATGAGACCGGCCATCGTGGGTGACCAGCCAAAGGCTGAGGCTGCATAGTCAGAAGAGATTCCCACGATGTCGCAGAAACCCATTACAAAGAACCCAAAGAGGACAGGCAGTGCCGTCCATACAGAATTTTTCTTTTCCATATCGCTATTATTTTTACCTATTTACTTTTATCCAGTCAACGTCCAGCCAGCCTCTATTTGACTTACGATCCCGGCACTCAGCCACGAAACCGAACTTGGCTCCAATCCATTTGCCTTGACGCATTGGGAATGCATCGCCAGCTGACTTGAAACGCTTGCCATCGAGGCTATAGCTGTAGTGGCATTGACTATCCTTCACGGTCATACGCAGATACAAGTCCATATAGATAGCTGGAGAATAGGGGATAGTATCACTATCCGTGGGTTTCAATGTAGCTAATGTCTGCTGAGTTTCAGCCTTTCCTTCATCGGCCCCTATACAAGTATGGCGCTGGAGCAGAAAACTGTCGCCTTGACGCTGTATGACAAGGGCACTATAGTCGCGTCCCATCATCACAAGGCCGCCATACTGGTTATCTTCTTTGGAAGCAAAACGCACTTTGGCTGTAGCTGTGAAACTCGGAGCCGAAGGTTTTTGAAGCAATAGGTTGGGAACATCCCAAAGACTCTTGAATCCAGCAGGAAGATCGTTGGTGTAAAGTCGCATAATGCCATCGGCTGTGGGCATACCATAGAAATGGTGGTAGTTGGCGTGCCACTGCCACTGGAGCCCCATCTTTCCGTCGTTGAACTCATCAGACTCTTGCGGATTTACAACGGCGACAGCTAATCCCTTTTCACTAGCTTTCGGTTTCCGAAAGCGCGTAACAGGTTCTCCATTGTTTCCCATCATTGGCCACCCTGACGACCAATCGACAGGCTGTAGATAGACCACACGACCATAGGCTCCCTTGTCGTTGAAATGCAGGAACCAGTCTTCATGATACTTGGTATGAACCCAGGCACCTTGATGAGGACCATTGATGTCGGTCTTACCTTGCCACATCACACGCCTCCATTCATAGGGACCGTAGGGCGACTTCGAGCGCATAGCCAGTTGCCAACCCATCTCCACGCCACCAGCAGGACACATAATCCAATAGTATCCGTCGTGTTTATAGAACTTTGGACCTTCAGAAGTATGGTTTACCTGGCCGCCATCGAAGACAATGCGAGGCAGGCTGATGGCCTTGGTACCATCCTTAGAGAGCTCGCGAACCGTCAGCACCGAGTTGAAGCCACAACGTGAATTGGCCCATCCGTTGACCAGATAGCAACGTCCATCTGTATCCCACAATGGACAAGGATCTATCATACCTTTACCAGGAATCACGCATACGGGTTTCTCCCACACACCGGCAGGGTCTTTGGATTTTACCATCATGATACCGTAGTCAGGGTCGCCCCAGTAGATATAGAACTCGCCTTGATGATAGCGGAAGGCGGGAGCCCATACGCCCTTTCCGTGAGCAGGCTTGTCGAAGACCTCCTTGGGTTCCTGTTCTTGTAAAGCGTAGCCGATAATGGTCCAGTTCACCAAGTCCTTGGAATGCAGAATGGGCAAACCGGGAATACAGTTAAAACTAGAAGCAGTCAGGTAATAATCCTCTCCTACCACACAGACATCAGGGTCGCTATAGTCAGCAAACAGTACAGGATTGGTATACGTGCCGTCACCATTGTCCGGACACCACACCTGTGACCGATACTGCGCCTGCGCAACAACTATTGCAAACAAGACCATAAGAATAAATAAGCTCTTTCTCATCCGATTCTTTTTTCTTATAAATACGGATACATTTGGATTTTTACTTATTATTTGAGGAAAGTCGGGGGTTAATCAACAAATTAAGCGTAAATATTTTATCTTTTATGTTAATAATTTGGCAATAACAGAAAATATATTTACCTTTGCAGCATGATAAAAGACAAAGACATATCACAGATGTATACGATAGAGATTGTGGCGATGCTTGGCAAACGCTTCAAAGACTATCGCATCGGTAGCAATCTGACGCAGAAGCAAGTGTCAGAAAAAGCTGGCGTCAGCATTATCACCATTCGGAATTTCGAAAATGGCAAACTGCGGAATATCAGTATGGGAGCATTCATCGAACTGCTTCGCGCCATTGATTTCATGCAGGGACTGGACGATGTCCTGCCTGAGATTCCTGTCTCTCCGTATGAACTAGAGAAAATACAACAAGGAAAACGTAAAAGAGTAAGACATGCAAAATAACATTGTGAGAGTAATGCTCTGGGGTAAAGAGGTGGGAAGCCTCTATTGGGAGGACAGACGCAAACGCTCTGTTTTTACCTATCATCCAGACTTCTTGAAGGACGGACTGGATATTGCACCCCTGTCGGCATCCATCAAAAACCCTCGTAATCGTCTGCCCATCTATGGATTACCTAATGACGATATCTTCTGTGGTCTGCCTGCTTTTATTGCTGATTCGCTGCCTGGCAGGTGGGGTAATGCTGTGTTTGATGCTTGGGCAGCAGAGAACCATATCCGTGCATCGGAAATCACATCCGTTGACAAACTTCTGTTTATCGGCAAGCGTGGTATGGGTGCATTGGAGTTTGAACCTGCAGAAGAGTTTACCCAAGAACGCAACTTCGAGCTGTCAGAGCTTTATAAAAAGGCTATGGAGATACTTCAAGGCCGAGAGACTGTCACCATAGCAGGCGATGATCTCACGTTGAATGCGCTTTATGAGGTAGGTACATCCGCTGGTGGTAATCATTCTAAAGCTGTTATCGCCATCAATCGGGAAACAGGAGAGATACGCAGCGGACAGGTGATGCTTCCTGAAGGTTTCACGTATTATCTAATGAAGTTTGCAGAGAGCAAGTACTATCCCCTGACAAAGGTGGAAATGGTGTATGCCGACATGGCAAAAGACGCTGGTATCACGATGATGTCGTCTGAGTTGATAGACATCGATGGCGAGAGTCATTTCCTGACAGAGCGCTACGACAGGAAGAACCAACAGAAGATACACACAGTTTCGCTGGCAGGTATGAATCCGGAAGCGACTTCATACGAGCAGCTGCTGGAGGTATGCATCAAACTGGGGTTGTCCTACAAGGAGCGCTCAGAGATGTATAAGCGTGCTATCTTCAACTTTCTTACCTGTAACGTGGACGCCCATATTCGCAACTTTGAGTTTATGATGGAACAGGGAGGCGATTGGCACATTACACCAGCCTTCGACCTGACCTTTTCATGCTTTAACCCTCACAACAAACTAGACGAATACCATTATCTTAGCATGAATGGCAAGCGCACTGCCATTACCAAGGACGATATGCTCAGTTTTGCCCACATGTCTGGCATAGACAGGCCGGAGAGCATCATCAAGGAATGTGTAGACACAATCTTGAATTTCCGTTCGTATGCCGTTAAATATGACATCAGCGAATATTGGCAGGACGTCATTGAGCGCCACTTCGCTGAGATGTCACCTGACCTATTGTCTGGGCTGCATGGCTAAAGCCGCATGTATTCAGCTTCATGCTGGGTGACGTGCATGTTGAGGATGCCCAGTGGGAAGAAATGGGCAATGGTGCCATGCGACTGACGGCTCGTCTCAACGGACAGGAGTATAAGGTTACCTTCAGTGCGAAGTCAGCCAACGGGAAACTAGCCATTGAACGCGGAGGAACGAAAATGACGCAGGAAGACCTGCGCCAATTCGTAGAAGACTTGTTCCTGCCCCGTTATCTGGAACGGAACAAGTAGTTACTTCCTCCAGTACACCACATAACGACAGTGTTGCATATCATAGAACGGGGCAATTTGAACACCATTAGATTCAAAGTTAAGGCCACCGAGGTGCTTCACTTCGCTCAGCTTGACATCAGCGTGTTTACCGTAGTTGAAGGTGTAGTAGTCGTTATGCTTGGTGGGGTCGCTGAAGGGATGTGCCACCTCAGCTAGGCGACCGCCTAAGACGATAGGGCCATAGAGCAAGGCAACACGTGAAGGATCGTCCTTGGTTGCCTCCTCATGCAAGGACATACCGAATTCAATCTCTGCTTTCTTGGTGGCTTTAACAGAGACATACCCATCTTTATCAGCCTTGACCTTTTTGCCATTCACCTTCATATACGTAGCCCAATAAGGATAGCGTACCTTCAGCGCAATCTTCGCTGAAGCGGTGATAGTTGTTTTGTTCGATTCAGGGAATGCTGTTTCCTGACGAACAATGTTGCCATTCCAATTCAGTTCCGAAGGAATAAAGAGGTTGACATAGAGTTCCTTATCATTATGGAAGTAAATGCTGGACTGATATTTTGCATGACTCTCAAAGCCTGATCCTACACAACACCAGAAACTGCTGTCGCGTGTGGAATAGAGGCGGTAACCACCTGTCATCAAAGGTGTGAAGTAGCATACCATTGAGGTGAGTGTGTCCTGTTGGCCGAGGATGTGATTATAGAGGGCACGTTCGTAGTAGTCGGCAATCTTGCTATCGGGCTGATAGGTAAACAGACGGTCGGCCAACTTCAGCAAGTTATAGGTACAGCAGTTCTCACCATCGTAGCCCGTCAGGTGTTTCGACTGTGTCTCGGGTTTGAAAAGATGCTCCTTATCTGAGACCTCACCTGTGACAAAAGCATGGTCGTTGACCAATGTATTATATAATAAGGTGGCAGCCTGGCGACTTGATTCATCACCGAACAATTCGTAGTTCTTGCATTCGCCCAGTAGTTTGGGAATAAAAGTGTTGGCATGATAGGTGCCAAGGTCGTTATTACCCTGCTTCAGCGGGTCTATCTTGTCGTTGTGATAGAAGAAGCGGGCCACCCAGAGGTACTTTTCATCACGAGTGAGGCTATAGAGGTTATACATCGCCTCGTTGATGCCGCCAAACTCGTTGCGAATCATCTTCAGACGGGTCTCTTCTGACAAAGGCTTTAGCTTGTTATAGGCCCAGTTGCCCATACCTTTTGCCACTTCCAAAGCAGTTTCATTACCGCACATCGTATATTGGTCGATGAGTCCCTGTAGAATCTTATGTAACGTGTACCAAGGTGCCCAGACGCCTTTTCCCTGGATATTACGGTCTATCAAGCCCTCGCCAAAAGCAGAAAGGTAGCCCGTACCATATTGCTTTTGGACTTCAGCTAATCCTTGAATCAATGAATCCGCCTTCTGCTTCATCTGCAGATTGGCCATGGCAGACAACAGATGTCCTGTGATATGTCCACGCAGGTCGCAGTCGAGCGACTCCCAGCCACCGAGTTTCAAACCATCGTCGTAGCCACCCTCCTTGCCAGAGTAGACGCCCGCCGTATTACGGAACGAGTGCAACAGCCTATTCACTGGAATAGAGGCTATCCATGCCGAGTCGCGCTGCATGTTACGTTGGAAGCGCGAGGGTAGCAACTTGACATCCTTTAACGCAAAAGGCTCACACACCGTTTGTGCTGTCATAGACAGCGAAGCAAACGTGAAAATTGTTAATAGCATCCTTTTCATTTGGCGATAGGCTTAAAGTGCAAAGCTGCACCACCGCTAGGCTGGAGTGTCAGGGCAATAGGCTTTGCTGATTTACGATTTGACGATTTACAATTTACAATTTGGCTGCGCATACTGACCTTCGTTTGAGTGTCCAGTGTAGGGTCGTCGTTATAGATTTCCACCTCATACTTGCCTACAGGCAGGAAGTCGGTAGGGATAGTGACGGTGCGTCCTTCTTTATTCGTCATAGCGCCAATATACCAGTCTTTGCCAGAGCGACGAGCCTGGATGATATACTCGCCTGGCTGACCGTCGAGGGCTATCGACTCGTCAAAGACTACTGGGCAGTCTTTCCAGAACTTCAACTCGGCAGAGTCCCAACCCTTCGGATAAGGATTATCATACCAGAAATAGAACTGCAGCGGTGAATAATAAACGGCAGCCATAGCTAACTGATGCCCCTTGGTGTTCTTCACCCGACTATTGAAGTAGCAGAGCGTGTAGTCGCCAGGGCCACAAAGATAGCGGGTAAAAGGCAGCAGTGTGTTATGGTCTGCATCGGGCATCTCCTCGTTTCCACGAATGCCCTCCTGAGTCAGCAGATGAGGATAGGTACGCGAGAGGCCTGTAGGACGATACTCGTCGTGGATGTCAATCATGATATGATACTTGGCACACTTTTCGATAGCATCGTGTAGCCACGTTGACCACTGCTGATTACCGATATGGACAAAGCCAAACTTGATGCCGCTGATGCCCCACTTTTGATACAGCGGCAGGAGCTCGTCGAGCTGCTGATAGAGGGCACGCTGGTTGACGTACACCCAGACACCGATGCCCTTCGACCTGGCATAGTCGCATACCTCTGGCATCGTAAAGTTGCGTGTCTCAATGACCTTCCGGGCATCGCTGGCTACCTTTCCTTCAGGACCATACCAACCTGCATCCAACTCTACATAGTCGAAGCCAAACTCCTTACAGAAGTCAATACTCTTAAAGATGGCTGACTTTTCCAATTTTCCTGAGCGGAAAGTCTTGCCAGGGCGAATCCATGACCAGTCTTTCAGTGCTCGTTCCTGATTCAGATTGAGTACCAGATCTTTGTGGTTTATCAAGTCAACAGCACGTTCGCCTGCCATGATGACACGCCAGGGAGTATCGTAGGGCGAGATGATGTCGGCACAATCGTACATAGCTACTTGCAACTCGTTGTCCTTAGCCAATTTGAACTTACCACGGGTGTAATCCTTCATGGCGGCCTCTAAAAGAGCAACATAGGTACCATCAGGTGTTTGCAGCAACAATGGACGCTCGCTTTCGAACCAACTATGATCTTTAATCTTTAAACTTTTAACTTCGTATGGTGCCTGCGCCCATTCCTCGTACCAAGCCTTTGTACCCTCAGGCATGGTAAACGACGTCCGCTCGCCTGTGATATGCAGGAACAGACTGTTAGCCGTCTCAGGGAAATGATAGCGGAAAGCGATGCCTTCGTTGTAGGCACGCACCACGATATCCATCGCATAATACTTCCGTTTATCGTAACCTTCAGAGACGGTACCTTGCCCGTTGCTGCCCTTCTCGTAGTGCAGCACCAGCTGGTTATAGTGGTCGCGAATCTGAGCATTCTCCCCATATAGCGGAGTCCACGTGGTATCAACCGAGCTGCGCTCTTCACCTTTCAACTGAAGATCGCTGCTCCAGTCTTTGTACTCGCCACGTGGTACGGCGAGAGCAGACTCGAACAGGCGGTTATCGATGTTGACACCCAGCAAGCTCTTTTCGACGACGGTCTTTCCATTGAAGGTAACGGAATAGGTCATGCCGTCAATGCTGATAGTATATTTCCCGTCTGGCGACGACAAATCTGCAGCGGAAACTGCAAATGGTAATAGGGCAAAGATGCTAAGAAGAATATGCTTCATAGTTTTCTACTTATTAATAGTTACCTGTAAAGGATGTTGCTTGGCTTGCATAAAGCCATCGATGCGCAGTTGCCACTCACCCTGTGAACGAACATCAAACTCGCTCCAGGCGGCACCGAAATAATAGTGGAAGTGCTGTCCGCTCTGATAGCCTTTCATGATGCCTAGTGCATGATTTTCTTGTCGGGTGATAGTGACTGGCTGGTCTGGGAATAATAGCGCTGAATATATTTGAAACTGATGACGCTCTGGGTCAACAGTAGGGTCGGCATAGTGCACATAGTCCTTACCTATGACGACAGGCTTTGGGTCAGCAGGACGGATGGCCAGTCCTGCTGCAATATCGGTTGGTTTTTTTAAACCATCATACCATACGGTAGCCTCACAGAAGTTGGAACCCTTGTCGAGTGACAGGATACGATGCTCGGTGATACCGTCGACAGCAGCGAAATCTACCTGCACAGTAAAGCGAAGCGGACCCTTATCCAGTATCTTGTAGGTTTCGTAGCACCAAGGGTAGACAATCTTACCGTCGCGAATCAGACAAGGAGTGCCACAGCCTAACGTTTGCCCTACACCATAGCAATCGAGCCCTTTACCATAATCTAAATGGAACGACAGCATGGGATCGTGGCGATACAGTTCGTCGAGTATGAGCTCAGGTGTGCGCTTGCCCCAGACATCATGACCAAAACCCTTCTCACCTGTGCGTTGTAAGGCAGGACCATAGAGCCGGAAACCTATACGGTCGTTCTCGAAGGCAAGATCGTCCTTGCGCTCAGGGTATTGGCGTCCAGCCACCCATGAAGTCACTGGGGCTGGAATACCAGGCTGGATGGTGAATACCGCTTTCCCGTTGGGACGAACATGCACGTATAGTAACAGTTTGCCGTCGTGGGTCAACTGACTAGCCTGCTCAATGCTAAAAGCATCGCGAACAATGACACCTTCCTTTGCCGAGAAAGGTAGTTCGCTGGCGTCGATGGCAATCAGCTCCTGACGTTGAGCCGCTGTAGGATTACTAACGGTTACGGTTACTGTTTGAGCTGACGCTGTTAGCAAGCTCAATGTCAACAGGGCAAATAGGAATACTGTCTTTCTCATCTTATTTCTTGAATTGGAGATTTTCTACATGCGAACCTACAAAGATGGGAACGTAGTCAGCCGTCTGATACCACTTCTGCTTGCCAGGCATGTCGTCATAGATGGCCTTACCATTGATCTTCAGCCCCTCAAAAGTAACGTTCTTCACCTTGTGCTGAGCATCGTAGCCCGTAATGACCGACATATTGGGCTGAGCTCCATAGTAGCGGATATTGCGGAAGGTGATATCCTCGACACCGAGACCTGGTGCCTTGCAGTATTTTTGGTTCCATCCTACCTTCACCTGAGTAATACTAGCCTGCTTGGCTACCTGGTCAGGCAGTTCGATACGGATATTATCAAACACCACGTCCTTCACGTAGTTGCCGTCGCCACAGTTGATGGCCAGACAGCCCTGATAGTCCACCTGTGGCTCGCTCTGACAGATGATGTCTAGGTTGTCATACTTCAGGTTGACGATGCTATCGCCCACAGCAGGGTTACCATGCAGGCCTATAAAAATGGGATGAGCCACGTCTGCCCACAGCGTCGAGTTGGTCATGCGGATATTGCGTACTGAACCACTGAAATCCTTACGAGTAGCGTAGGCTGTGGTACAATCATCAGAGTTACGACAGAAAACACGGTCGTAGAGAATATCGCTGCATCCGCCAAAGATGTTCAGACCGTCGCCCCATTGTGGATGAGAAATGCTGCGTATATCATGCAACGTTACCTGACTGGACTCGCCTATAGGACAGGTATTCACGATAAGACCATCGATCACCACATTCTTTGAACGATACACTTGACAACCCAGATAGCCTCGTTCCGGTCGGGCGATGCCACGACCCAGGATGCTCACGTTCTCAGCGTCCTCGACAGCAAAGGTGCCAGAGAAATAACTGCCACCGTCGAGATAGACCGTAGTATTCGACGGCACCTTGATGGTCTCTTCCGTGTACAGCCCGGGGGCATAGTAACGGAAGGTACGGCCCTGTGCTTTGGCAGCCTTCTCGGCATCTTCCTTGCTTATCGTAGGTTTGGAGGTAAACACCAGCAGGTTATCAGTGATATTGCCATCAAACTCCACGCTGACATTCTCGGGCTGGAACAGCAGGAACTGCACCACCGAATCGTTCTGTACATTGGCTATCGTGCCACGATAGTCAGGACGGATGCGTGCTGTCTTGTATTTCTTATTCTTGCATACAACACGCACAAACACGTCGCCTGTAAAGTCGAAGAAAGCATAGGATATCTCAGAAATCTTATGTGAGCCATCGGCCTGCGGTGCATTCACTTTCGCCATATAGGTGTCAATCTTCGTCCACTCCTTCTGTCCACGAGGCTGGATGTAGACGTCGTAGTCGTGCTTCAACGGAGCACCTTCTGGTGCAGCATATGTCGTGATGCTATGCAGCTTTGCACCAGCCTTGACACCTTTCACCGTAAACTGGTCGGCCTCGGGATTACGTTTTATCTCGCCACGCTTCTCGGCTTTCTTCTGCAGGTCGAGCAGCTTCTTGGTATAAGGCATCTTCAGTCCCTTGCGACCTACATAGTGCTGGTAGGGCAGGTCATAGATGCAGCGTATGTTTCCTCGTCCCATCGAGCCAGGCTCCGTCCAGTCGTTATAAAGTCCTGTGCAGTCGGTCCAACGCTCAAAGGGAACGTCGTAACCCAGATTGTATTTCGCGGTATATTCCATACCCTTCATCAGTCGGTTGTCCAAAGCGCCCCATAGGTCGTCACCCTGCTGCCACGCCATCTCGCAGATCTCACACATGGCACCCAAGCCTAGCTGAGCATGACCTTGGTCGCGACCGGTCTCCTGACACTGACCCGACGGGCCGACATAGTTAGGTAGCGAACCATTGTCGTTGGCATGCAGGTAGATATCGATAGCATGCTGGTAGAGTGCCTTGTCCTCCAAGAAGATAGCAGCAGCCATGCGACAGCGGTTTACGATATGTCCCCAGTTGCCATTGGCATACGGACTATTCGCCTCGAACTTGTCGACCACAGGCAATATGGCACGACGCACCATCGCCTGCCACTCAGGCGTCCGATGCTTTTGCATCAGCGTCATGGCCCGCAGCAGCCAGTAGGCCTGAATAGTACACAGCGGTGCATCATGTCCGTCGAAACGCTGCAACGTACGTGCGTAGGCATTAATAATATTGAGGGCAGTCTCCTTGTCACCCTTTTGGGCACGCTGCCACGCCTGCCACATGTCGCGCTCACTACCAGCCTTCGACTTACGGAACTCACTATCGCGGGCGACCACCTCGTAAGGTCCAGCCAGCTTGTAGTCACTCTGTGCTACGCAAAGTGACAGATGACAAATGATAAACGATAAACTCAATATGACTCGTTTCATCTACTATTATTTTTCCTAAAATACGTTTGTTGGTGCAAATATACTTATTTTTTTAAGTTTTCGGAAACTATTACGTATTTTTTCTCGTTAGTACGTATAGAGAGAAAAGAGTAAGAAGAAAAATGATGAAGAAAATTCTTTTCGCTATCGCATGCTACTTACTAGCTGCATGCCAAGCACAGCAGGTATCAGAATCAGATGCTGATCAGACACTCAGCTATTGTGCCACGCAGGTAAATCGTGCCCTTAGTGAACTACGTAACAGTGACGGGACGTACGATTTCTCCATGGAACCACGTAATATCCTTGAAGGCGAGACAACATGGAACTGTCGTAAAGCGGCAGCCGAAGAGTGGTGCTCTGGCTTTTGGCCTGGAGTACTTTGGATGACATACGACTATACGAAGAATGACAGCATCCGTAAAGCCGCAGAGGGATATACCGCTTCGCTTAACTTTTTGGCGGAAAGACCTGTCTACGACCACGACCTGGGATTCCTCGTTATCAACTCATTCCTAAAGGGCTACGAGGCTACGGGCAACGAGGAATATAAGCGCATCGCCTTGACAGCTGCCGACACGCTGGCTACCTTATTTAATAGTAAGGTAGGTACTATTCTCAGTTGGCCGCGCCACGTAAAGGACTATGGTGGTCATAACACCATCATGGACAACATGATTAACCTGGAACTGCTGTTCTGGGCAGCCGAGAATGGTGGTTCCGAAAAGCTGAAGGATATCGCCATCTCGCATGCTGACACGACCATGCGCTATCATTTCCGCCCTGACGGTTCGTGCTACCATGTGGCAGTCTACGACACGCTGACGGGCAACTTCCTGCGCGGACAGACCCATCAGGGTTATGCTGACTCATCCATGTGGGCACGTGGGCAGTCATGGGCCATCTATGGCTATACCATGGTCTATCGTTTCACCAAGGAGCAGCGTTTCCTTGACCATGCCCAGAAGGTGACAGACATCTACCTGAAGCGCCTCCATGAAACCAGCGACGATTGGGTGCCCATCTGGGACATGGATGACCCACGTGGTCAGCAGGCTCCGAAGGATGCCTCTGCCGCTTGCGTCGTAGCCAGCGCACTGTTGGAACTGCAACAGTATGTAGATGCGGAAAAGGGTAAACAGTATCTTGAAGCTGCAAAGAAGATGCTTGCAGACCTAAGCTCAGACAAATACCAGAGCCGTGACAAAAACGTCGCCTTCCTTTTGCACTCCACAGGCCATCATCCTGCAGGCAGTGAAATCGATGCCAGCATTATCTATGCTGACTACTATTACATAGAAGCCCTTTTGCGACTGAGGACCATACAAAAAGGCGAAAAAGGTATATAACAGCTTATCTCTCATCCTTGGTGAAGGTACTTTCGCTCAAAAATAAGAAGAAAAATAAGTTTTCCTTTTGTATTTTATTCGCTTATTCGTACCTTTGCAGCGTATTAATACATTAAGGAACATGAAAATAGCTTTAATCGGCTACGGCAAGATGGGCAAGATGATAGAGCAGATAGCCCTTAGCCGTGGTCATGAGATTGTTAGTATTATCGACATTGACAATCAGGAGGACTTCGACAGCGAGGCCTTCCATAGTGCTGATGTGGCCATTGAGTTTACTGCTCCGCAGGCAGCATATGGTAACTATCTGAAGGCCTGGTCAGCAGGCGTCAAAGTAGTGAGTGGTTCAACAGGATGGATGAAGGAGCATGGCGACGAGGTGCGACAGGCTTGTACGGAAGAGGGCAAGACGCTGTTCTGGGCTTCCAACTTCTCCATTGGCGTGGCTATCTTCTCTGCTGTCAACAAGTATCTGGCCAAGATTATGAACCAGTTCCCCCAGTACGATGTAGAGATGGAGGAGACGCACCATGTCCACAAGCTCGATCATCCCAGTGGTACTGCTATCACTTTGGCAGAGGGCATTGTAGAGAACATCGACCGCAAGGAGGCCTGGGCAGAAGATACTACCGACCCCAAGCTGCTGCGCATAGACCATATCCGTCGTGGCGAGGTCGCTGGCATCCATACCATTCGCTATGACTCAGAGGCGGACATCATCACCATCACCCACGATGCCCACTCGCGTCAGGGCTTTGCCCTCGGTGCAGTCCTCGCTGCTGAGTACACCAAGGAGCATCAAGGTCTGCTGACCATCAGCGATATGTTTAAATTCTAAGGCGATGGAGAAGAAGAAAGAATTTAATCCTAAGGTTCAGTGGGCCAAGTTCATTTGCGTGCTGGTGCTTTATCTGCTGTTCCTCTATTGGGTCAAGTCGTGGTGGGGACTGCTGGTAGTTCCTTTTATCTACGACGTCTATATCACCAAGAAAATCAAATGGCAATGGTGGAAAGAGTCGGAAGGTCCCGTCAAGTGGGTCATGTCGTGGGTCGATGCCCTTGTCTTCGCCCTCGTAGCCGTCTATTTCATCAACCTGTTCTTCTTCCAGAACTACGTCATCCCGTCGAGCTCGCTGGAGAAGAGCCTGCTGACAGGCGACTATCTCTTCGTCTCCAAGGCCAGCTATGGACCCCGTATTCCCGAGACCCCTCTGACCATGCCTCTGACACAGCATACCCTGCCCCTCTTTGAGTGCAAGTCGTACATCGAGTGGCCGCATTGGGACTATCGTCGTGTAAAAGGCTTGGGAAAGGTTGAGCTGAACGACATCGTGGTATTCAACTACCCTGCTGGCGATACCATCTGCTCTGACCCACGCTATCAGGCCATCGACTTCTACCAGATGTGCTACCAGATAGGCTATCAGATGTACCCCCAGCGTCCAAACCCTGACTCGCTGTCGCAGGAGCAGTTGCCCCTGTACTTCCAGACTATCTATCAGGCTGGGCGTCAGACCATTGCTCAGAACCCCGCAGAGTATGGCTTGATAGATACCCGTCCCACGGATCGTCGCGAGAACTACGTGAAGCGCTGTGTAGGTCTGCCGGGACAGACGCTGCAGATCAAGGACCGCATCATCTATATCGATGGCAAGCAGAACAAGGAGCCAGACAACGTGCAGTATACCTACCATGTCAAGCTGAAGCAGTCGCTCAGCGATGACCTGATGAAGGAGCTGGGTATCACGATGGAAGACCTGATGAGCCTTAACACGCAAGGCTACATGCCCCTGACCAACCATGCTGTCGAGGAGCTGAGGAAGCTTACAGACATGGTGGAGAGCATAGAGCTGAACAGAGATGCCAGCGACCTGGACACCTATCCTTTGAATGGCAACCTGCATTGGACGCGCGACAATTACGGTCCCATCTGGATTCCCAAAAAGGGCGAATCCATCGAGCTTACGCTGAAGAACCTGCCCATCTACGAGCGCCCCATCCGTACCTATGAGGGTAACAAGCTGGAGGTCAAGGATGGCAAGATATACATCAACGACAAGGAGACCACGAAGTACACCTTCAAGATGGACTACTATTGGATGCAAGGCGACAATCGCCACAACTCGCTTGACTCGCGCTATTGGGGCTTCGTGCCTGAAGACCATATCGTGGGTAAGCCCATCTTCATCTGGTGGAGCTCCGACCCTGACCGCAGCGGTTTCTCCGGCATCCGATGGAACCGACTGTTCCGCTTCGTAGACGACATCAAGTGAGGTGAGAGGTAAGAGGTGAGAGGTAAGAGGTAAGAGGTGAGAGGTAAGAGGTAAGAGGTATGGTTAACTGGCTGAAGTACGCGATAGCATTTGTATCGGCATTTGCGCTGATGCTGGCTTTCCGTACCTTGGCATTCTCCATACATGGCGTGATAGGCGACGGGCTGACTCCACTCTATCAGAACGGAGACCGTCTGCTGATTAATCGATGCAGCTACGGACTGCGCATCGACGGAAACGGTCTGCTGCCCTATAGCCGTCTGATGCGCCAGCCTGTAGAGCGAGGCGACATCGTGGTGTTCACCATCCCCGGAGGAATGCTCGACAGTCACGACGAGGCCTCTTCCCTGGGCTTGATGATAGCCCGCTGTACAGCCGTTCCTGGCGATACCATCCGTACTGTGAATGGCCTGATGACCGTGCCGGGGCTCGTCAACTGTGCCAAGGCAGACCACTATTGGCTGGAAGCCATCAACAAGCAGAACCCTATAGACTCACGCCATCTGGGTTTCATCCCTGAGCACAACATCATAGGGCGCGTCATGAGCGTGCTTTACAATCGCAACAACTCCCTCCTGCCATGACGACAGCCTTGCTCCAAGCCACTTACTTTGGTCCGGTCCAGTGGTACCAGAAGCTGCGACGCTATGACAGCTGTCTTATCGAGCAGTATGACTCCTACCAGAAGCAGACCTATCGCAACCGGTGCCTGATAGCCACCGCCAACGGCGTGCAGGCGCTGACGGTTCCTGTAGAGCATAGTGATGAGAAGATGTTGGTAAAGGACCTGCGCATCAGCGACCATAACCAGTGGAGGCGCATTCATTGGAATGCCCTGCAGAGCGCTTATAGCGAGAGTCCTTTCTTCGACTATTACGCCGACGACATCCATCCCTTCTTTGAACGTAAATACGTCTTTTTGGTCGATTTCAACGAGGAAATCCGTCAGAAGATGTGCGAGCTCATAGACATCCAGCCCCAGGTGGAATACACCTTGGAGTACAATGCTCCCGGCAGCTGCTGTCACGACTTCCGCGACGTCATCCATGCCAAGCACCCGCTGCCGGACCCTGACTTCGAGGCCAAAAAATATTGGCAGGTGTTCCAGCATAAGCATGGTTTCCTGCCAAATCTTTCTATCCTCGACCTCCTGTTCTGTATGGGGCCAGAGTCTGTGTTCTATCTATGACCTCGTCTTATTTGACCTTCCAGACATTGAGCACAATACCCTTGAACGATTCTGTCCATTCCGGCTGGCAAACAAACAGCGCATTGTTCAGCCAGGCATATCGGCTGTTGACAGGCGCCTCAAACTGAGGAGCAGCCTTGAAATAGAACGAGGGATTGCCCTGGGCATCTTTGCCGTTGTAGACGATGCCCCTGTTGCGGACGTGGATATAGACGCCATCGTCTGTCCGTATGCTGTAGATGGCTTCCAGCTCCGTCCTGCTGCCGTCGGCATTGGCCAGCTGGTAGTCTGCTCCGCCATTGAGGATGGTTCCCTTCAGCAGAGGACCTTCAAAGGTGCCTCCCGTGATGGGAATCACGATGCGACGCCCATGCTGGCTGTCGCCAACGGTATACGTCTCGCCCAGCGTCACCTTCAGCTGCAAGGCAAACTCCAGCTCTGGCTGTTCCTTAGGAGGGTAGGTTTGTGCCCTTGCTGTGACGAAAGCCATCGTCAGGGTCAACAGAAATAAGCATCTTCTCATCATAAGCATTCAGTATTGTTTAATATAGTGGAAAGTCTTCGATATGGATGATTTCCGGTTCCCCCATGCCAGGGGTTCCCACAATGGTCACCACGTCGAGCCTGATATCCTGGCTGATGTTCATGAGCTTGACGTAGTGGTTGATGGCAGCACGCAGGTTGTGCAGCTTCGTCTGGTCAATGGCTTCCTCGGGCTCGCCAAACATCCTGTTGCGACGCGCCTTGACCTCAACGAACACCACGGCGCCGTCTTTGCGGGCAATGATGTCAATGTCACGGCGCCCCGACTTCCAGTCACGCTCCACAATGGCATAGCCTTTCCGTTGCAGATACTCAGTAGCCTGCTCCTCGCCCCATGCGCCTAACTCGTTGTGTGCTGCCATCGTCTCTCCGTTCTTAGTCTATTGTGCTGCAAAGATACAACTTTTTTTCTTAACAGCGCAGCAAGAGATTCAAAAAAGCATGTTAAGCAACAGACTGATGACACGAAAAGCCGCCAGTCGTCTTTTTTGTATAATAGCTATTAACTGAACCGACAATGAGAAAACTTTTCGTTGCTGCCTTGATGGCAGTGTCTGCTGTGGCTATGGCCCAGACGTTAGAGACAAGGTATGAGCGCCCCGTACACGACTTGATGCAGGATGTAAGCAAACGTTTCGGAGTGAGGTTTAAGTTCGATGGTAATGTCGACACGGTGGGCAAGCGCCTGCCTTATGCCGACTTCCGTGTACGCCCCTATTCGCTGGAGATGACCCTCGACAACATCTGCAAGTATTTCGACTGGAACTGGTGGAAGCAGAGTGGAAACCTGTATAAGATCAAGATCTACGAGTATCCCCGTCGCCATGAGCAGGAAGGCAAGATGATGCTCGACTACCTCTCTACCTTATATCATAATAAGGCTGAGTGGGAGGCCCGTCGCGACTCGCTGCGCCGTGAGGTCCGCCAGCGCCTGGAGCTCGACGCTTTCCTCGACTCGTGCGTCGGTTATAACGTTCAACGTTCAACGTTCAACGTTCAACTTTCCAAGGTTCGCAAGCACGACGGCTATACCACGCAGAACATCTGCATCGAGCTGACGCCAGGCCAGCACCTTTTTGGCACTATCTACGCCAATAACGGCAAGAGCCAAAAGCTAAAAGCCAAGAGCCAAAAGCCTTTAATCATTTGCCCTGACGGACACTGGCCTTACCGCTATCGCAAGGACGAGCAGCAGCGCTTAGGAACCCTGGCGCGTATGGGCGCCGTCTGCGTCGACTTCGACCTCTATGGCTGGGGCGAGTCAGAAAAAGAGGTGGGCAAGGAAGCCCATCAGACCAGCCGTGCCCACGTCTATCAGGCTGCCTGCGGCTACATCCTGCTCGACTGGATGCTCAAGAACCGCAAGGACATCGACCCAGAGCGCGTCGGAGTGATGGGTGGCTCTGGTGGTGGCACGCATACCGTATTGCTCTCACTCCTGGACGACCGTGTCACAGCCTCTGCGCCTGTGGTACATCTGGCTTCACACTTCGACGGAGGCTGTCCCTGCGAGAGCGGCAAGCCCGTACAGCTCGCTGGTGGTGGCACCTGCGAGCCTGAACTGGCAGCGACGTTTGCACCCAAACCCATGCTCATCGTCAGCGACGATGGCGACTGGACCTCTTCCGTTCCTCGCCTGGAGTACCCCTATCTGCAGCGTATCTATGGGTTCTACGATGCCAAGGACAAGGTGCGCAACGTCCATCTGCCGGGTGAGCGCCACGACTTCAAGGAAAACAAGCGCCAGGCCGTCTACGACTTCTTCATCGACGTATTCGGCCTCGACCGCACCAAACTCGATGAGAGCAAGATTACCATCGAACCCGACGACGCTCTGAAATCACTCTACAAATAACACTTAGGAGGCTCAAACGAAAGTTGAGCCTCTTTTCTACTTAACATCCGTAAGTCTTATGCGTATATAAGACAGCATGACCCAGCAAGAGTTTGAACATATAGTCCCCAGGCTTCGCCCACGTCTGAAAGACATCGGACGACAATTCTTTGGCAACGAAGAAATGGCTGAGGATATTGCTCAGGAGACTCTGATGCGGCTCTGGATGCTGCGTGAGCGTATAGATTGCAACGCCACACTATCGAAGAAAGAATCGCAAACGGACATCGAGCCTCTGGCCGTCCGAATGGCTAAGAACTTGTGTGTCAGCGAGTGGCGCAAACTAAAAGTGCGACAGGGGAACGTTCTTCCAATAGAAACCATGACGCACGAGGACATTCAGCGCGATGTAGAACTGAAAGAGCAAATAGCACGACTGCAACGGGCCGTCAGCCAGCTGAAACCCGCCGAGCAACGCTTGTTCCGCATGCGCCACGAGGCAGAAATGGACATCCAGCAAATCAGCGCTGTGACGGGTATCGGAGTGCGCTCCGTCAGTGCTATGCTGAGTACCGCGAAACGTAAACTATTGGAAATATTATATCCGAAAGGAGGCCAACAATGAAAAAGGAACTGACAGAACAGCTGCTAAACGAGCAGACCACATCTGAGGAGGAGCATCTCGTAGCGGAGATGTTTCGGCAAGAGGAGGATATAGAGCAATGGCTCACAGAGGACGAGACGGCAGAATACGATCGTATCGTCAATCAGCGTCGTGCCAAGCGTCGTGTGTTGCGGTGGGCTGTTGCCGCAGTCATCGTGGCGTTCATTGCGGTGGGGGCCATTGTGCTTTGGCCAAGAGAACAGACCAGCGATGTCATCGCTGTACAAAAGACGAAAGAGGTAACAGAACCCACTGCCACCCACGTGCAGCCTTCTGTAGCCATTACGACGCCTTCGAAGCAAGCTGTAAGTCACCAAAAGGCCTTAAAGCGTGTGAAGCAACAGCCAAAAGCTAATACCACAGACAGCTTGCAATACTACATCGAGCGGCTGGAGAAGGAACTGGAGAACGTCAACGAAAGTACTTATGCTGCTAAAGCTGAAGAGGTACTGCGTGCTGACGCCCGATTGCAGAAGTTAGTGCAACGTATCATGATTGGCGAACTGACAAAAGACAATGTGCCTGCAGAGGCAATGAATACGAACCAAACAATGGAGAAACAGCCATGAGACGCTTGATATTGATATTAGGAATAGCGTGGGCTACGCTGAACATGAGTGCCCAGAGCATCAATACTTTTGGCGACCTGCGGGCCAAAGTGCTCCACGTGGGGCAGAAACTGACAGGCCAAAACACCACCAACGACCAAGCCATTGCCGTCATCGTGCGCGAGCTG
>JAFPEE010000217.1 GCA_017389705.1 Prevotella sp. | reverse complement strand
GTTATGCTGATTGCTGATATAGCGCAACAGGGTCTTGTAAATGGAACGGGCCAAGGTGAACCGGAAGCCCGGGTCTTGTCCGAATACCATGTCAGGGAAACTCTGATGCGACATGGTCTCCAGGATAGCGCTGGGAACATTGGGCAGACGGGTCTCAGAATAGTTGCGGTCGTAGAGGTCGCGTTGTGTCCATTGGCCATATTTGTTTCTCAGGTCTGTCGTTTCGTTGTTCAGCAGGGCTTCTGCCAGGTCGTAGGATGCCTGGCGTGAGATTCCTGCATTCAGCTTGCCTTCGTTGAAGTTGGTGGTGCAGATAGCCAGAGAGCCATAGAGGCTACACCCGTCAGGAGCATAGCCTGCATCGCTATGGACAGCCAGCGACAGTTCGATAGGCACCTTGCGCCCCTCTGCATTGGGCATGTAGCATGAGCCGCCACCCAACAGGTTGGTCATCAGCGACCGGACGTTGATGTCGTCAGCATAGTCGTCGGCCCCGTTCTTGCTGCTATACACCTCGTACGGCATGCCTGCCCATTGGCCATAGTAACGGGCGCCCTCCAAGGCGCGAGGCATGCCGCTGGTTAGTCCGAAACGTTGGATGTTTCCCATGCCGCCACCAAAGCGTACAGCATCTGTCGTCACTACGCCATCGTTGTCGCTCTGGTTGCTGACAGTCACGCGGTTGAACTCGCTGTAGCCTGCATCGAAGTCGAAGGTGCCCAGATAAACCCATGTAGAGCCTCCCATCTGCTGGTTGACGTGAAACTGGGTGCGTTCGCCACGATGCCAGACGGTATAAAGGGCATCGTCAATGCTGTTAGGGAGTGTCTGGTAGCTGACGTAGACAGCATAACGGCCAGCTTTCTTGAAGTCGGGCTGGTAGGTGGCCAGCGAATAGCGCGACTTGCTGCTGGTGGTCTTGACCATACGGGCAGAGCCTGCCTCGAAAGGATTCTCGCCATCAGAGTAGAAACCCTCATGGAACATAAACCCGCTTATGGGCGTAGTATGCCATTTCGATTTGGACGTCACCTCAATATAGTTGCGCTTAGAGCCGTCGTTGTCGACAATAATCTCTTCTTTCTGCCAGTCGCGCTCCCGAGGGGTAAAGACAACGGCTCCTGCATTCTCCAGCATGGGGATGAGGTAGGGGACGACAATGGTCTGGGTGAAGAGGTCCTCGGTAGTGGCGAACAGTTTAGGACGCTGCCAACGCCAGCAGCCTTTGCCTTGGTCGTAAAAGTTGCCATGGCTGGCCCATAGCGACAGGTGCCGGTTCTGTAGTCCGTGAGTGATCTTCAAAGGCTCTGAGATGTTCTTGACCCAAGGTTCGCCATCGTAGTCTATGTCGCCCCAGAGGCGTGTGTCGTCATCGGCCAATAGCGCCAGGGGTAGCAGAAAAAGGCAGAAGAGTAGAGAAAGCTTGCGCATCTTTATTATATGTCTCCTATCGTAAAGTTCTCGGGCTTCTTTCCCTTGAAGTCCTTGAAATAGAGTTTAATCTCACGCATCTGGGCATCAATGTCGCCATTGGGAATAATGGTCTTGGTGCAGCGTATCAACCGTTTTTCATAATCCACGCCATATAGCAGGATGGGTAGCCCGGCCTTTTGGGCGATATAGTAGAAGCCTTTCTTCCAGTCCGGATTGGGCGAGCGTGTTCCTTCAGGGGTGATGCAGAGCATGAAGGTCTCTGCCTGGCGAGCTGCCTCGGCCAGGCTGTCAGTCATGCTGGTGTGCTTGCTGCGTACGACGGGAATGCCTCCCAGCTTTCGGAAGATGGGTCCCAACGGCCAGAAGAACCAATCCTTCTTCATCAGGAAGTTGCTTTTCAGCCCTTCAGCTTTGCTGAACAGCTGCCCGAGAAGGAAGTCCCAGTTGCTGGTGTGAGGAGCCAGGCATATAATAAACTTATTGGGGTGCGCCTCAGTGATATCGGCAGTCCACCCCATCTGTTTGTAGAGCATCCAGCGGCAAAATGATTTCCACATAATTCTTTAATGGTTGTTGATTTGGTCAATGATTTCGCCAGCCTGTGAGGCAAATTTCTCTCTCAGGTCCTTGTAGTACTGGTTGGCAGGCATGCCAGGCTCAGGATGCGAGATGCGACGCACAAAGTTGTCCTGCATCTTGAGGATGCTGAAAATAAGCGCCTGAGCACCATCAGGGTTGTTGCCATAGAGAGAAGCGGCAATACACTCGGCGAGGAGTTCTTCGCAGACGAGTGTGATGGAACGTTTTAGTGATCTTTTGTTAGCCATAAACTTGATTCTCTTTAATAATAAAATGTCGTTTCAAAGGTCAAAGATACGAAAAGTTTTCCATAAAACCAAGGCTTACATCAAAAAAAAACCTTAAAAAGCATGTTTTCTTTGTGTTTTCTCACAAAAAAAGCGTATTTTTGCATTCCGAAAGTTCAATTATTCATCAATATAACGAATTAAGACAATGGAAAAAAGTGCATTGCAAATGGCCCGCGCAGCCTATCAGCCAAAGTTGCCGAAGGCGCTTCAGGGGGCTGTGAAAGTGAAAGAAGGTGCTGCTACGCAGAGTGTAGGTGATCAGGAAGAAATCAAGAAACTCTTCCCCAATACTTATGGCATGCCGGTAGTTGAGTTCGAACCCGCTACAGAGAGCAACACCAAGAAGATGAACGTAGGTATTATCCTTTCCGGTGGTCAGGCTCCTGGTGGTCACAACGTGATTACCGGTTTGTTCGACCAGGTGAAGAAACTGAATCCTGAGAACCGTCTCTATGGATTCATCCTGGGTCCTGGTGGCTTGGTAGACCATGATTATATGGAGTTGACCAAGGATATCATCGACGAATATCGTAATACCGGTGGTTTCGACATGATTGGCTCTGGTCGTACTAAGTTGGAGAAGGTTGAGCAGTTTGAGAAGGGCTTGGAGATTATCCGCGAGCTTGACATCAAGGCTATCGTGATTATCGGTGGTGACGACTCAAACACCAACGCTTGTGTGCTGGCAGAGTACTATGCCGCCAAGAACTATGGCGTACAGGTGATTGGATGCCCCAAGACCATTGACGGTGACCTGAAGAATGAGCAGATTGAGACCTCGTTCGGTTTCGATACCGCTTGCAAGACTTACTCAGAGCTGATTGGCAACATTGAGCGTGACTGTAACTCAGCCCGCAAGTACTGGCACTTCATCAAGGTGATGGGTCGCTCCGCTTCTCATATAGCCTTGGAGTGCGCCCTGCAGACTCAGCCCAACATCTGCCTCGTCAGCGAGGAGGTTGAGGCTAAGGGACAGAGCCTCGATGAGATTGTGACTTATATTGCTGAAGCTGTGGCAAAGCGCGCTGCTGACGGTAACAACTACGGTACCGTTATCATTCCTGAGGGTCTGATTGAGTTCATTCCTGCTATTAAGAAGCTCATTGCCCAGCTGAATGACGTGCTGGCTCTGCCTGAGGTGAAGGAGATGGGTCGTGAGGAGCAGATTGACTTTGCCAAGGCCCACTTGACACCGGAGAATCTGGCAGTATTCAACTCTCTGCCTACCGGCGTGGCTCGTCAGATGGCCTTGGATCGTGACCCCCACGGAAACGTTCAGGTATCGCTCATCGAGACTGAGAAGCTGCTGTCTACCATGGTGGCACAGAAGCTGGAGCGCATGAAGAAGGCAGGTACCTTCAAGGGTAAGTTTGCCGCTCTGCACCACTTCTTCGGCTATGAGGGACGTTGCGCTGCTCCTTCCAACTATGACGCCGACTACTGCTACGCTCTGGGTACCAGTGCTGCACAGCTCATTGCCAACGGCAAGACAGGCTACATGGCTATTGTCAAGAATACCACAGCTCCTGCAGAGCAGTGGATTGCCGGTGGTGTGCCCATCACCATGATGATGAACATGGAGCGTCGTAACGGCGAGATGAAGCCTGTTATCCGTAAGGCTCTTGTGGAACTTGATGGAGCACCCTTCAAAACTTTTGCTGCCCAGCGCGACCGTTGGGCTCGTGAGACCTGCTATGTCTATCCTGGTCCTATCCAGTATTGGGGACCCACAGAGGTGTGCGACCAGCCCACCAAGACACTGGCTCTCGAGAAAGCTAAGTAATGCCCCAGAAGCGGACAATACATAAAAAGACGACATC
>JAFPEE010000216.1 GCA_017389705.1 Prevotella sp. | reverse complement strand
CCTGGGGTGACGGAACGCTTCATCGCAGGACAGGTGGACGGTATTGCCCGCTCGCTGGCACAAGGCAACAGCTTCGCCACCATCTTCTCGCAACATGGCGAGATTATGCATGGCAGTCCGTCAGACAACAAGCTGGAGGACGGACGACTCATTCTATGTGATGCCGGTTGCGAGTTGGACGACTATTGCTCCGACCACACGCGTACCATGCCTGTCAACGGTAAGTTCACCCAGCGTCAGCTGGAGATATACTCCATCGTAGAGGCCTGTCACGACTATGTGTTAGAGGTGGCTAAGCCTGGCGTGAAATATATGGACGTTCACTTTGCCGTGTGCAGGATGATGACAGAACGTCTGAAGGAATTAGGACTGATGAAGGGCGACACCGACGAGGCTGTCAGAGCTGGTGCACATGCTATGTTCCTGCCTCACGGACTGGGTCACATGATGGGTATGGACGTACACGATATGGAAGGTCTGGGACAGATCTACGTGGGCTTCGACGAGGAGACACGGCCTAACCTGGAGCAGTTTGGCACCAACTGCCTGCGAATGGGTCGCAGGCTGGAGGAAGGCTTCGTGGTGACTGACGAGCCTGGCATCTACTTCATTCCCGCCCTCATTGACGAATGGAAGGTCTCCGGACATTGCAAGGAGTTCCTCGACTTCGACAAGCTGGAGACCTACAAGGACTTTGGCGGCATCCGCATTGAGGACGATGTGCTGATTACCAAGGATGGCTGCCGCTTCCTGGGACAGAAGCGCATCCCCTACCATCCTGCAGAACTGGAAGATTTCATGAATAACAATTATAATAACAACCTCGATTATGAAGAAACTATTAGCACTTGCGCTGTTGGCATTCGTAGCCGTCGGCGCACAAGCAGAGAAGAAAGACTCTGTAAAAAGTAACAAACCTGTATTTACGGTCATCAAGGAGAATCCCATTACCAGCATCAAGGACCAGAACCGCTCTGGCACGTGCTGGGACTACTCCACCCTGTCGTTCTTTGAGTCAGAGATTCTGAAGAAGACGGGTAAGACCTATAACCTCTGTGAGAGCTTCGTAGCCAACAAAACCTACATGGACCGTGCCATTCAGGTGGTGCGTCTGCATGGTGACTGCCAGTTTGCACAGGGCGGATCTGCCGAAGACCCCTTGTACTGCCTGAAGCACTATGGCATCTGTCCTGAGGACGCTATGCCCTTCCCCGGCTCGCTGTACGGCGACTCGCTGAACAACTTCAACGAGTTCTTCTCGCTGCTGGAGCCCTATGTGGAGGCTATCGCCAAAAACAAAGCCAAGAAGATTTCTCCCCAGTGGAAGGTGGGTCTGCAGGGTATCCTGGACGCCTACTTGGGCAAGTGTCCTGAGAGCTTCACCTACGAAGGCAAGACGTATACCCCGCAGTCGTTCGCTGCCTCGCTGGGCCTTGACTTCAACGACTACGTGAGCATCACCAGCTACACTCACCATCCTTTCTATACGGCATTTGCTGTTGAGGTACAGGACAACTGGCGCAATCCGCTGAGCTACAACGTACCCATTGAGGACCTGCAGCGCATCTTCGACTACGCCGTAGAGCAGGGCTATACCGTAGCATGGGGTGGCGATGTGTCGGAAGACGGTTTCACCCGCAAAGGTCTGGCCTATGCCATCGATGCCAAGGCAACGCAGAGCATGCAGGGCAGCGACATGGCTCGCTGGCTGAAGATGACTCCTGCCAAGAAGCGCGACATCATTGACTCGCTGGGATGCACCGTTCCTGAGATTATTCCCACCCAGGAGATGCGCCAGGAGCGTTTTGACAACTGGGAGCTGACTGACGACCACGGCATGCACCTCTATGGAATTGCCAAGGACCAGAACGGCCGCGAGTACTACATGGTAAAGAACTCATGGGGCGAGAGTGGCGACTACAAGGGCATCTGGTACATGACGAAGACTTTCATTGTAGCCAACACTATGGACTTCCTTATCAACAAGAACGCTATTCCTAAGGACATCCGTAAGAAACTGGGTATCTAAATGAGACGTATCTATATCATGCTGTCACTCTGCCTGCTTGTCCTCACAGCAAGCGCGCAGAGTGACGCTTGTTCTTGGAGCAAGAGCAGGGCATGGGCCAACGGTTTCACACAAGGCAAGCCCCATAAGAGCGTGAATGTAGAGGAGTTTTGGTCGCAATACCACAAGAACCCCAATCAATGGTACACGCTGTTTACGTGGCTGCGTGACACGGACCTGCAAGCCATTCCCAAGGGCAAGCACCCCATCCCCAACTCTACGCTGGTAGCTAGCGTGGAAGACTCCAGCAACCAGACTTTGGAAAAACGCAACACGGAGAGCCACAAGAAGAAGATAGACTTCCAACTGGTGGTACGAGGCACAGAGGGCTTTGCGCTGCTTGACCATGCATCCAGCACCGTCAGCGTGCCCTATGACGAGCAGAAGGACGTGATGCGCTATGCCTATGACAAAGACAAGACTGACTTCTTCAACGTCAAGGCAGGGCAGTTTGTCATCTTCTTCCCCAGCGACTGGCATATTGCCAAGGTTGCCACCAAGAAGAAAGACCAAGATATCCGCGTTATTGTGGTGAAAATGGACTATATCGAGTAGAATTCTTACTGATTAGTAGATAAAAATTGGAATATCTGTTAAATTTTCAGCAGAATATTCCTTTTTTTTGTTTTTTATTCGTAACTTTGGCCCGTATTGTATGCCAATACCTACTGATACACCCAAAGCGATCGAAAATAAAAACAAATATAAATGCAATTTAAATGGAATTACGAACCACCTACACCAGAAAGACAGCAAGCGGCTAAGGAGCTGGCCGAGAAGATCGGCATGAGCCCGTCTTTAGCTACCCTGCTCATTCAGCGCGGCATTCGTACAGAGAGCGCAGCAAAGCGGTTCTTCCGCCCTATGCTCAATGAACTGATAGACCCGTTCCTGATGAATGATATGGATGTGGCAGTAGACCGCTTGAATGATGCCATGGGCCGTAAAGAGCGCATCATGGTGTATGGCGATTATGACGTAGATGGTTGTACGGCAGTTGCTTTGGTGTATAAGTTTCTGCAGCAGTTCTATTCTAACATGGAATACTATATCCCTGACCGCTATGAGGAGGGATACGGTGTGAGCATCAAAGGAATAGACTATGCGGCAGAGGCAGGTGTAAAACTGATTATTGTACTCGATTGCGGAATCAAGGCAATCGATGAGATAGCGTATGCAAAGGAGCGTGGCATAGACTTTATTATCTGTGACCACCATGTGCCTGACGAGGTGATGCCTCCTGCTGTGGCTATTCTAAACCCAAAACGTGAAGACTCCACCTATCCTTACCATCATCTGTCAGGATGTGGCGTGGGATTCAAATTCATGCAAGCTTTTGCGAAGAACAACGGCATTCCTTTCTCACGACTCATCCCCCTACTCGACTTCTGCGCCCTCAGCATCGCCGCTGACCTGGTGCCCATCGATGGTGAGAACCGTACTCTGGCCTTCCACGGACTGAAACAGCTGAACCAGGCTCCTTCCGTGGGTCTGAAAGCCATCATTGAGATTTGCGGACTGACAAACCGTGAGCTGACCATGAGTGACATCATGTTCAAGATTGGTCCTCGCATCAATGCCTCAGGACGTATGCAGAACGGTACGGAGACCGTTACCCTGCTGGTGGAGAAGGACCTGAAGAAAGCCCTCATGGAGGCTACACGCATCAACGAATATAATGACCAGCGCCGTGATGTGGACAAACAGATGACAGAGGAAGCCAACGAGATTGTGGAGCGACTGGAGAGTCAGAGCCATCAGAAGAGTATTGTGCTCTATGACGAGGACTGGAAGAAAGGCGTGGTGGGTATTGTGGCCTCACGTCTGACTGAGCTCTACTTCCGTCCTACCGTGGTGCTGACTATCATCAATGGCGTAGCCTCTGGCTCAGCCCGCTCTGTGGCAGGCTTCGACATCTATGAGGCCATCAAGTCGTGCCGTGACCTGCTGGAAAACTTTGGCGGACACACCTATGCTGTAGGACTGACGCTGAAGCAGGAGAATATCCCTGAGTTCCGCCGTCGCTTCCAGGAATATGTCGAAGGGCATATTATGCCTGAGCAGACCCAGCAGACACTCGATATAGACATGGAGATAGACTTCCAGCACATCAACAAGCGCTTGCTGAATGAGCTGAAGAAGCTGGCTCCTCACGGTCCTGCCAACGAGAAACCGTTGTTCCTGACTCGTAACGTCTACGACTACGGTACCTCCAAGGTAGTGGGGCGTCATCAGGAGCACATCAAGCTGGAGCTTGTAGACTCCAAGTCAGCAGTAGTCATGAACGGCATCGCCTTCGGACAGAGCGCGGCAGCCCGCTACATCAAGTCCAAACGCTCGTTTGACATTGTCTATACCATCGAGGAGAATACCTACAAACGGGGCGAGATTCAGTTGCAGATTGAGGACATCCGACCCAGCGAGGATGAGCAGCTATAACGAGATTCTGAAGAGATATTGGGGCTATGACGATTTCCGCGGAGTACAGCGTGAAATCATCGAGTCTATAGGTAGTGGTCACGACACCTTGGGGCTGATGCCTACAGGTGGCGGCAAGTCGATTACCTTCCAAGTGCCTGCTATGGCTTTGAAGGGTGTGTGCGTAGTGATCACCCCACTCATTGCCCTGATGAAAGACCAGGTTCACCACCTGCGCCAGATAGGCATCCATGCAGCTGCCATCTATAGCGGTATGCAGCACGATGACATCATCAGGACCTTGGAGAACTGCATCCTTGGCAATACCAAACTGCTCTATGTCTCTCCTGAGCGTCTTTCCTCACAGCTCTTCCAGAAGAAGCTCAGTCACATGCAGATTTCTTTCATTACCGTAGATGAGGCACATTGTATTTCTCAATGGGGCTATGACTTCCGTCCCAGCTATCTCGAAATTGCCAACATACGTCATCTGTTGCCTGACGTTCCCATCCTGGCTCTTACAGCTACTGCAACGCCTCCTGTTGTTGACGATATTCAGGAGCGGCTGGAGTTCAAGGAGAAACGGGTTTTTCGCATGAGCTTTGAGCGCAAGAACCTGTGCTATATCGTCAGAAACACACCTGACAAATACTATGAGCTCATTCGCATACTGGATCAAGTGGAAGGCTCAGCCATTGTCTATGTACGAAGTCGCCGCCATGCCCGTGAGATTGCAGAGCACCTCAGCGAGGCAAGTCTTAGTGCCACCTTCTATCATGCTGGTCTTGACCATGCCGACAAGGACAAGCGGCAACGTGACTGGCAGCACGACAGGGTACGCATCATGGTAGCCACCAACGCTTTCGGTATGGGTATCGACAAGGCCGATGTTCGCATAGTGATTCATTACGACTGCCCAGACTCCATAGAGGCTTACTTCCAGGAAGCAGGACGTGCAGGTCGTGACGGGAAGCCTGCACAGGCTATCTTACTCTACAACAGTAGTGACAACAGCAAGCTGATGAAGCGCATTGACGACACCTACCCTCCACGAGACTATATCCGTGAGGTGTATGAGCACCTGGCTTATTACTACCAGATAGCTACCGGCGACGGCTATGGTGTAAGTCATGAGTTCAACATGGATGAGTTCTGTAGGCGTTTCCATCATTTCCCCATCCGTGTACATGCTGCCTTGCAGATTCTGCAGCGGGCAGGATACCTTGACTATGATGAGGAGGCAGACCATCAGGCCCGTCTGCGCTTTCTGGTGGGGCGCGATGATCTATACCGCCTGCGTCAAGTGTCTCCTGAGGAAGAGCGTGTTATCATTGCCTTGCTGCGTAACTATGGAGGGCTGTTTGCCGACTATGGCTATGTGGACGAGGGGACCATTGCCCATCAGGCCGGACTTACCCAGCCTCAGACCTATGACATCCTGAAGGCATTGGCTCAAAGACACCTCGTCGACTTCATACCCCGCAAACAGATACCATTCATCCGCTACATGCAACGGCGTGAGGACAAGGAGCATATCCACCTGCCTCGTGAGATATATGAGGACCGCCTGGAGCAATACCGAGAGCGCATCAAGGCCATGCTGAACTATGTACAATCCAACGACCAATGCCGTTCACGACAGCTGCTGGCGTATTTTGGAGAAAACATGGTTAACGACTGCCACCAATGCGATGTTTGCCTGGCTAATGGGGGCAGGCTAGCTACCAAACAAGGTGTAAAGGATGCCAGCCAGAAAATTCTCTCTCTGTTGGCCGACCATCAGCGACACTCCATAACAGAACTCTTCCGCCTGCAACTGCCGACGGAAGAGCTGAATGCTGCACTGAGTTATCTGGTGCAAGAGGAATATGTTTATCAGGAAGACGGACTTATTGTGACAGCCTGATACCCTCTAACAAATCCTGATGGATGACGCCATTGGTAGCCACCACGTTGTCGCCCTGCATGAAATAGTCTTTCCCCTCGTAGTTAGTCATTCTACCACCTGCCTCTTTAACGATGAGCGCACCAGCCATATAGTCCCATTGACCTATATAACGCTCTGCATAGGCATCCAGTCTTCCTGCTGCCACATAGCACAAAGCCATCGCAGCAGAGCCAATCATACGGATGCTTCCAACACTACCGTAAAAATGATTAATAAGTCGCTGTATAACAGGCTTATAAGCATCACTATTATAGGGAAGCTGCAAGCATAATAAGGCATCATTTATAGTACTCTTACCCACGTGGATGGGCTGACCGTTCAGGTAAGCCCCACCATCCTGCCAGGCACAGAAGCACTCGTCAGCACTTATCTCATAGACCACACCCACCAATATCTCCTTACCGCGTATCAAGGCTATCGACACAGCATAGGGAGCAAAACCATGGATGAAGTTCGTTGTACCATCCAAAGGATCCACCACCCAGAGCAGTTGTTCATCGGTATGCGATGCCAAGCCCTCCTCCGTGATAAACCCAGCCTCTGGGAGCAGCTCACGCAGGGCCTTGACAATCATCTGCTCAGAGCCCTTGTCAACATATGACACATAGTCGTGGGCATGCTTGCGCTCTACCTTATCCAAGGAGAAACCAGCACGTTCCTGCCTGATATAAAAACCCGCCTCGCGGGCAATGTCACACACGAGGCGGGTTGTCGATTCGAGATCTCTCATTTCTTCAATCTCTCATTTTCTCAATTACTCCATCTGCTTAGTCTTCCTGGTACTCAGGACGCAACTTACGGACGGTCTCGCCAGCACGCCACATCTCCTGATTACGCATAGCCTCTAGTTCCTTCTCCAGACCGGCACGATAGTCGGGCTTTGAGTTGGCATCGATGGTAATCTGAGCCTCATTGCCAGTCTTAACAGAGTAGTACAGCCACTCCAGGACAGGCTTTACAGCATCGTGGAAACGGGGAGCCCAGTCCAGAGCACCACGCTGAGCAGTAGTAGAGCAGTTTGCATACATCCAGTCCATACCCTTTGCACCAAAGAGCGGGCCAAGGCTCTGTGTCAGTTCCTCTACGGTCTCGTTGAAAGCCTCAGAAGGTGAATGACCATTCTCACGCAGCACCTCATACTGAGCCAGCAACAGTCCCTGGATAGCGCCCATCAACGAGCCACGCTCACCTGTCAGGTCAGAAGTAGCCTCACGCTGGAAGGTTGTCTCGAACAGATAACCAGCACCAATACCAATACCGAAAGCCAGCGTCTTCTCCTTAGCCTTGCCTGAAGCATCCTGATAAACTGCATAAGAACAGTTCAGACCACGTCCCTCGCAGAACATTGTGCGAAGGCTGGTACCAGAACCCTTAGGAGCTACCATGATAACATCCACATCCTTGGGAGGAATAACACCTGTACGATCGCTCCAGTTGATAGCGAAGCCATGACTGTAGTACAATGTCTTGCCAGGCTTCAGATATTGCTTGATGGTGGGCCACTGCTGCATCTGACCAGCATCAGAAAGCAACATGCACAGTATGGTACCCTTCTCGGCTGCCTCCTCTATAGAGAACAGCGTCTTGCCAGGTACCCATCCGTCAGCCACAGCCTTGTCATAAGTCTTGCCCTGACGCTGACCTACGATGACGTTAAAGCCATTGTCGCGCAGGTTACAAGCCTGACCAGGTCCCTGCACACCGTAACCGATGACAGCGATTACTTCATCTTTCAATACTTCACGTGCTTTCTCAAGAGAGAACTCTTTGCTGGTGACTACTGTTTCGATTACGCCACCAAAATTCATTTCTGCCATAATTGTTTAATGTTTAATGTGATACATATCCTTGCAGACCATGCCAGCCCTAACCCGAGAGCCGGACGCTTGGTGCTCACCACCGTCTTTTTGTAAGTCCGCTCCCACCCTACACGAGGATGCGACGAGGGGTTAACTCAATAATCGGCTGCGAAGTTACAAAGAAGAACGTAAACGACCAAATAAATTAGAATTTATTATCATTTTCATCGTGATGACAATATCTCCTGCCATCACTTCCGCACCTCAGAAAAGAAGAAAAACGCGATTTTTCTTTGTTGTTTGCACATTATTTCGTAAATTTGCAGCCAATAATAAAATAATGTATTACTAATACAAAACTAACAATATACAACATGACACCAGTAAAAATACTGAGCGTTGACGACGAGATGGATCTTGAGTTGTTATTAACCCAATATTTTCGTCGCAAGATTCGCAAAGGCGAGTACGAGTTTTACTTCGCACACAATGGTCTGGAGGCCCTGACCATGTTGCTGAAGGTGAAGGACATTGATATCATCCTCTCTGACATCAATATGCCCGAGATGGACGGTCTGACGTTGCTGACCAAGGTCAACGAGATGCAGAACCCCGCACTCAAGTGCATCATGGTTTCTGCATACGGCGACATGGGCAACATCCGTACGGCAATGAATAATGGTGCTTTCGACTTCGCCACTAAGCCCATCGACCTGGATGACCTCAGTGTCACCATCGAGAAGGCCATTGAGCAGATTGACTACATCAAAAAGTCGCAGGCTGAGCACACCCAGCTTGAATCTTTGAAGACCGACCTGGCCGTGGCTGGCGAGATACAGCATGCCATCCTGCCACGCATCTTCCCGCCATTCCCCGAGAACGACTACGAGCTGGACCTGGCAGCACTGATGACCCCTGCCAAGGATGTAGGTGGCGACTTCTACGACTTCTTCCGCATTGACAAGGAGCATATCGGCGTCGTAATGGCTGACGTCAGTGGCAAGGGCGTGCCTGCTGCCATCTTCATGGCTGTGAGCCGAACCCTCATCCGTGCCATCGGTCTGCAGGGCTACACACCCGATGTCTGTCTGACCAAGGCCAACGAACTGCTGTGTGGCGAGTCGGTAGACTCCATGTTCGTGACCGTATTCTATGCCATCTATAACATTTATACTGGTGAACTGGACTACTGCAACGGAGGTCATAACTCACCCTATATCCTGCGTTCTGACGGTCGTGTAGAGCAGATGCCCATCAGTACAAACTGCATGGTAGGTGTCATCGACGGATTCACCTTCAACAAAGATAAAGCACAGATAGGTGTTGGCGACACTCTGGTAATGTATACAGATGGTGTTAACGAGGCCTTCAATACCGAATTCGTGGAATATGGTGATGACCGTATGGAGAAGGTATTGGCTGAACTGAACGGCAAGTCCTGCCGCGAGGTGATTGACGGACAATTGGAGGATGTCAGACGCTATGCAGAAGGTGCAGAACAAAGTGACGACATCACCATCATGGCCTTGAAACGTAAAGCATGAAACAGATTGGGAAGATAGGAAATACCACAGCCGCAGCCATCGTTCTCGCCGCACTCTTAGGTGTAGGTTGTCTGAGGGTATATCAGCTCTATAGCAACGAAGCCCAGAAGAACAAGGAGCTGGAGAACCAGTTGGCTGAGCTGACTAAGGAAGAACAACGCTCTGCTGTTATGCAGCAGGTGAATGCCCAGATGGAGGAGATTGCCAACGAGGAGCGCCGAATCAGTGACGAACAACGTGAGGCTGCAGAGTTGCAGACCAAAGTAGCCCAGCAAGAGCGCCAGAATGCTGAGCGTCAGCGTCATGAGGCAGAACAGGAGCGCCAGAATGCCCTTCTTGCTGAGCACAAAGCTGTCGAGGCATCAGAGATAGCCCAGAAAGCCCGTGCTGTAGCTGAGCAGCAACGTGCTGAAGCTGAGCAGTCGAAGCGCGTTACTGATACGCTGAGTTTCATTACCCTGAGCCGTTCCTTAGGCAATGTAGCTATGAACCAGCTACAGACCGGCAACCAAGATCTGGCTAATCTGCTGGCCTATACCTCCTATCTTTTTACCAACCGCTACAAGGGCGACATCTACAACCCTTCCGTTTACCAAGCCTTGGTAGCTACCAGTCAGAGTAAGAACTCCTGGAACAAGCACAAGGGAGTAGTTTCCAGTATTAGCTTCTATCCAAAAGACAACAGCCGTTTCCTGACTGTTAGCACCTATGGCGAGATTATGGAGCACAAGACAACTGGCGACAATATCAAGTCCACAACCCTTCTAAATAATAATGAATACGACTTCCGCTGTGTTGTTGCCGTCCAAAATGGCGACACCTACGTGGCCTCGCGTCACGGACAGGTGATGATATTCCCCAACGGCGGAGAGCGAATCATGTTGACCATACCAAAGCAAGACATCCTTCTGGGTATTACCAGTATTGGCGAGCAGATGCTTGTCATAGGTGAGCATACGCTGAGTATCATCGACACTAAATCGTATAGCATTGTTAAATCGCGCGACTTGCCCTTCCACGTTGTCTATTTCAACCGCTATGACTACAGTCCCATCCTGTTTGACGACCAAGGAAAGATGCACATCGTCAGAGCCTTAGACCGTCTGGAATCCAGCAAGGTACCTTATAAGGGACAGGTAACAGCCTTTGCCAGCTCGAAAAACCAAGGGTTGAAGACTTACGGCATGCGTGATGGCACCATCTATCTGGAGCGCGCCAACGGCAAGGCCACCAAGCTGGTGAGTCACCGCTCCCAGGTTACTAAGATTAAACTGAACGGTCTACGCATCTACTCATCGAGCTATGACGGTAAACTGAACCTGTGGATGGCAGACCAGGAGAAGATTGAGCCCATCACCTTGTTTACCACCAACAGCTGGATCATGGACTTCACTTACGACAACAAGAAGCAGTACATCTGGGCTGTCGATCAGAAAGGCAACCTTACCGAGGCCTATATCGCCGTCCCTATGATGGTAGCCAAACTGAAGAACCAGCTGAAGCGCAACTTCACACGCGACGAATGGGACTACTATGTTGGCAAGAACATTCCATACGAGAATATCATGGACAAGTAAAAAGATAGAGCTATGAAACTGAATATTGACCATCATCAGCGAAAGTGGGTAACATGGTTATTACCTGTTTGCCTCTTTATCCTTTTACCTTTGACAGTCCGCTCTCAGGGCATTCCCTATATCCGCAACTTTACTGCTACCGAGTATCATGCCCACAACCAGAACTTCGACATCATTACGGGCGATGACGGTACAGTCTACGTGGCCAACTTCGAAGGACTGCTCTACTTCAACAATACCCAATGGAACATCATCCATACCCCTGGCGTCACCCGCATTACAGCCGTCTTCCGTGACTCACAGAATACCATCTGGACAGGTGGTTACAACTACATCGGCTACGTAAAACACGATAAGCGTGGTGTACTTCAGCTACAGCACCTCGACGAGAAGCATGTCTTCCAGGGCGAGGTACAGTGGATCTGGGAGGACAATGGCAAGATTTTCTTCAAAGTCAGCGACGACAAGATTTATACCATCTTTAAAGACAATGTACAATGGGCTGCTGGTGCCAAGGTTCCTGTGTCAGGATTCTCCGTTTTTAACCAGTCGGCACACATCAACCAGATACAAGAGTTGGAGGATGGTTTCAAGGCGCTGGCTACCAATGGCAACGGCCTAATCATTGTCGATGCTAACAACAAAGAAGTGTTCCGCATCACGGAGAACAATGGTCTCTGCTCCAACAACATCAGTCACATAACCTATAACCGCCATGGCATAATCTGGGGTGCTACCGACAATGGTGTCTTTGCCATTGGATTCCCCTCCATTTATACCCATTTCACAAAAAACGAGGGTCTGCGTGGTGAGGTACTGGCCATGGCCCAGATGGGAAATCATATCTATGCCGGAACCTTGAGCGGACTCTACGTACAACACGGCATGACCTTTGAACAGACACAGATTACCCATGCCTGCTGGCAACTTGTCCGCCAAGGATCTTCATTGCTGGCAGCTACGGCTAATGGTGTCTACGACATCAGTTCCGAGGGTAGCATCAAGCAGCTGACTACTGCCAACACCCTTTCGCTCATGCTTGACGAACATGGTTTCTATAGTGGCGAGATGGACGGTGTATACTACAATACCGCTGCCGGACGCAAGAAGGTAAGCGATATTGAGAAGGTGGTCAAGATTCTGAGCGACAAGACAGGTTCCATCTGGATTCAGAACCTCTATGGCAAGATTTGGAAGGCCTTCGAGCCCTATCGTCCTAACAGAAATGCTGACGAGAATGCCATGGGTACGCTGGTGAAATACCAAAAAGAGGTGCTGCCCCTTTATACCAATACTGTCGAGCCCTTCCCCTACCCCATGTACTACTATGAAGACTCAGAGAGTGTCCTCTGGCTCACCAACAACAAGGGCAGGCAGGTCTACGCCTACCAAAATGGTACTAAGAACCAGGAGCTTTCCGCCTTGGTCTATCCGCTTATGGACTATTCCGTACGCACCATGTTGCTCGACGGCCCCAACCTTTTGTTGGGAGGCGACAAGGGCATTATCGTAGTGAACAAATTACACTCCGAGTCATCTAAAGCCCTCAAGAAGCCCCGTCTGCTTATTCGTAACGTTACCCTCCGCGGCGACAGCATTTTGTATGGAGGCTATGGAGAGCAGATAAAAACATTACCAACCCTGAGCAGCTACGACAGTCACCTCACCTTCTACTACTCCATCGACTACCCCTCACTGCTGCTCAAAACGCAGTATCGGACCCGTATCGACGAGAACAAGTGGAGTGCCTGGGACTTCGACTCCTCAGAGGAGTATGCCAACCTGAGTTACGGCAATCATAAATTTGAGGTACAGGCACGCGATGCTTTTGGCCAGATATCCGACACCTGCAGTGTAAGCTTCTACATCGAGGCTCCCATCTACCTCCGCTGGTACATGATAGTGCTTTACATCTTGATAGGCATTCTGCTCATCCAGCAGTTCATGCGTTGGCGAATGAAGCGCCTCGAGATAGAAAAGCATCGTCTGGAATCCATCGTCAAGAAGCGCACGGCTGAAGTTGTCAAGCAGAAAGACGAAATTGAAGAGAAGTCAAAGAACCTCGAAAGTGCCCTCCACGAGTTGAGTGAGACCCAGCATGAGCTGGTACGTCAGGAAAAGATGGCTACAGTAGGTAAGCTCACTCAGGGACTTATCGACCGCATTCTGAACCCCTTGAACTACATCAACAACTTTGCCAAGCTATCAGAAGGTTTGGTAAAGGATGTTACAGCCAATATCGAGGACGAGAAGGAACACATGGACCCCGAAAACTACGATGACACCATGGATGTGCTCGACATGCTCAAGGGCAACCTGCAGAAAGTTGGCGAGCACGGAGCCAACACGTCAAAGACGTTGAAGGCTATGGAGGAAATGCTGAAGGACCGCTCTGGCGGCATCATGAAGATGAATCTCACGCAACTGCTCCATCAGAACGAAGAGATGGTCGAGAAATATTACAATAAGGAGATTGCCGAATACCACATCAATACCGTGTTCGAAATTCCTACCGACGATGTCTTCATTAATGGCAATGCCGAGCAGCTGAGTAAGTCGTTCATGAGTATGCTGGGCAACGCCATCTATGCCGTCATCAAGAAGTCTAAGCGCCACGAGGTAGACCAATACAAGCCCGAAATCAGGCTTACTGCCGTCGTCAAGGACAAGCAGGTGGAGCTCAAATTCTACGACAACGGTATCGGTATCGAGCATACTATCCTTGACAAGATTTTCGACCCATTCTTCACCACCAAGACTACAGGTGAGGCCTCTGGCATAGGACTCTACCTGAGTCGCGAGATAGTCCAAAATTATGGTGGCGACATCAACGTGCAGTCTGAGAAGCATGTCTATACTGAGTTTACGATTACATTACCAACCACAGAATAAAATAAGGAAGGATATGGAAAACAGTCTCACAGAAGGCGCCGTAACCACTGACGTCAAAGAAATAGAAACCCTCAGGGAAAGGCTGAAGAAGCAGGAGAAGCTTGCCTCGCTGGGAATGCTCAGTGCAGGTATTGCGCACGAGATTCAGAACCCGCTGAACTTCGTCATCAATTTCAGTAAGATGTCCGACAAGCTGTTGAACGACCTGACGGAAATTGTTGAGGACAACGAAGACAAGCTCCCCGAGGAAGACCGCGAGGAGTTAGAAGATATCGTGGCAGACCTGAAGGAGAACATGAACAAGATTGTAGAGCATGGTGAACGCGCCATCAACATCATCCAGGGCATCCTGCTGGTGTCACGCGGCAAGGAGAACGAATTTATACCCTCAGACATCAACCGCATCGTCAAAGAGTATGTGTGGCTCTCCTACCACGCCATGCGCGCCAATGACAAGCGCTTCAACATCAGCATCCACGAAGAGTATCAGGAGGACATGCCTAAGATGATGGTCATTCCGCAGGACTTGAGCCGTGCTGTGCTCAACCTCATGAACAATGCCTGCTATACCGTCTGCAAGCGTTCCATGAAGGGCGAAGAAGGCTACACACCCACCATTAGCATCAAGACATCCTTCCATGAGGGCCTTCTTACCATCAGCATTGCCGACAATGGAGAGGGCATGAGTGACGAGGTGAAACAGAACCTCTACGAGAACTTCTTTACCACTAAGCCCGTAGGTCAGGGAACAGGTCTCGGCATGGGTATCACACGCGATATTATTGAGAATAAGCATGGAGGCCGCCTCACCTTCGAGTCTACATTGGGTGAAGGCACTTGCTTTACAATGACCATTCCTGTCAAGAAATGAGTAGAGCACTATACCTTATTATATTAATAGCAGCTCTACTCCACCCTATGACGCTGGTGGCACAGGATGAGGAGGCAGCCCGAATCCTGAATCAAGCAGAGCAGGACTATCAGGTAGGCCGTTTTGAGCAGACGCTGACAGCCCTGAAAGAAAACATGAGCTCCTTTCAGGACAACGACAAGCAGAAGGCACTCCGTCTGGTGGCACTCTGCTATTTGGCGATGGACAACGAGGAGCAGGCTGAGTACTATGCCCGACAGCTGATAAACCTGAATAACTACTACAGCAGCATTGACGACCCTGCCCGTTTTGAGCAGATGGTCAAACGCCTGATGGTAGGACTCATGACTAAGATCACTACGGCGTCCAGCGTTTCTGAGAACATCAACGAGGCTCCTGTGCCCATCACCATCATCACTGCCGACATGATAGAGAACCTGGGCTACAACAAACGTCTGGGACAGATACTGGCCACCTTCGTACCAGGTATGGCCGAAGTATCGGCAGGTACAACAGACAATATGGCCATGCATGGTGCCTACTCTGAGTTTCAAGAGCTGATACTGGTCATGGAAAACGGACACCGACTGAATAACCGCATGTTTAACAGCAGCCCGCTGGACTATTCCATCAGCACGGAGAAGATAGACCACATCGAGGTGTTGCGTGGTCCTGCCTCTTCGTTGTATGGCAACGTTGCCCTATCGGCTGTGGTGAACATCATCACCAAGGACGGTGCCCAGATAAACGGTATCAAGGCTAAATACGGCTATGGCTCTTTCGGTACGCATAAGGCAGACCTGACGATGGGCACACGGTTCATGGATGCCGACATCATGGTGTGGGGCTCCATCTACAAGTCTGACGGACAACATAGAGCAGCACGTGATGCAGAAGAATACAAAAATAAGTTTTATATTGACATGCTGCCTGAATTCCACTCCTACGTCGACGGCTATAAGGACAAACCATGCTATGACTTGGGACTGACATTCAAATTAAAAGGCTTTGATGTGCAGTTCTCACGGAAAAATAGCAAGAAATTGTTTCAATATGGTGATCTATGGGGCTACTATGACTACGACAAGTATAGGAGCATCAACGACACGAAGCCGGGTGAAGGCGTCACGGAGACACACCTGGAGATAGGCTACTCTAAGCCCATCGGTTCTGTGACTGTCAATGCATCGGTCTATGGCGACTGGTACGACCACAACATCTACAACTGCTATAGTCCTGAGTTCACCGATGAATCTATGTATGAAGTCTATAGCAAAGGTATGTACCGTTTCGCAAACGGCAAAGAGCACACCATGGGCGGAAACCTTCGCGCCAGCACCACCTACAAGATTGGCAGCATGAGCGGTAATTTCCTGGTAGGCAGTCAGTTAGAGCATTTCAGGTTGTCTGACTACTACGTCGTTGTCGGCGAGAACTATACTGATGCCTTTAGCGAGAGAACCTCCCGCGATGAAGATGACGTAGATATTCGCCTCAAAGAGAAAAGCCTGTCTTTCTATGCGCAAGGGAAGCACAACTTCACGACGAAACTCATTCTCAATGCTGGTGTACGCTACGACATCAAGTATCGTGCGATACAAGACAACGAGAAAGCGTTTTCCCCTCGTCTGGCACTCATCTACACGCCCAAGGAGGACTTCAGCATGCGCCTAACCTACGCCAAGTCGTTCGTCGACATGTCGTACAATAACCGCATGGTAGAGAACTCCTATCTGGGCAGCGAGTACCTGCCGCAATACCTTACGGCCCTGCAGCTCAACTTCATGGGAATAATCAAGCAGTTGGACCTTCACTACGATGTAAACCTCGCCTATAATCACTACAAGAACCTCAATCACATTGTCTATGAAGAGACTCAAAGCAAGTGGAATAATGAGGGCTCTTTCAAGAACTTCAGTCTGGAGGCAAGCCTGTTCTATATCAGACAACGCCTGTCGGCTATTCTGAACTTCTACTGGAGTAAGGACTTCGAGTCCAACAACTATTACTATAGCGAATCGGAGAAGCAGATACTTGCCGTGCCACATCTGACAGCCAACCTGAACGTCGGCTACAAGCTCATCACACAGAAAAACCACACCCTGAAGGTCTATGGGAATGCCAACCTGCAGGGGTCTAAGCTGATGAGTGTCAATAAAGATGACGGTTATTCCTCTTTCGTTTATACTGACTCCCGCATCGACAAGACTCTCGTCTCCGATCTGGGCATTAAATACACCTTCAAGGAAAGGCTACAGCTGGCCCTCGACTGTGAGAACATTTTCGATACAGACCGATTTATCACAGGTCCAGAATTAAACATGTTTGCCTACCACCAACGGGGACGCACCCTCATGGGCTCCGTGGCCATTAGTTTCTAGTTCAAGACACAACATCATAGACAATGAATATTCGTCCGTACATAATTATCTTTCTATCCTTCCTGGCAATTGCAGTCCATGCACAGACGGCTGACGAGCACCTGCGTGCCATCTACGACCAGGCCGAGCAAGACTACAACATAGGCCGCTTGGAGCAGGCCGAGCAACAGCTACAGCAAAACCTCAAGAACTTCCCTGTCACTCTGTTGCCCAGTGCCTACCGCATGTTGGCACTCTGCTATCTGGGTATGGACCGCGAGGAAGACGCCCATTTCTATGTGCAGCGTCTTTTGGAGGACAACCCCTACTACAGCCCTACGCTTAACGACCCGCAGCGTTTCATCGACATGGTGGACAACCAGAAGTCTGGCCTCTCGGCTACCATCACCACAGCCTCCAGCCAAGCCGAGAAACTGAGTGAAGTGCCTGTGCCCACCACCCTCATCAGCGAGGAGATGATACGCAACTCAGGAGCCCGCAACCTGCAGGAGCTACTAGCCATATATGTACCAGGCATGAACATCGTAGACTGTAACGACGACATCAACATCTCCATGCGTGGTGTTTACAGCATCGGACAGGAGAAGATACTCTTCCTGCTCAACGGCCACCGCATTAACAGCTATTGTACCAACATTGCCGCACCCGACTTCAGCATGAGTCTTGAAAAGCTGAAGCAGATAGAGGTGCTTCGCGGACCTGCCTCGTCACTCTACGGTGGCGTGGCCCTAACGGCTGTTGTCAACCTTATTACCAAGCAAGGAGCTGACGTAGACGGTCTCAAGCTGCGTGCCGGACTGGGCAACTACGGTCAGTATCATGGAGACGCTGTCTTCGGCAAGCGCTACTTCGACCTCGACATCCTGCTTTGGGGAAGCTTCTATGCCGTCAAAGGACAAAAGGTCTTTGTGTCCAAGGAAGACACAGGTCTGGGTTCAAGTTACGGCCATGATGGTGACATTACCATTGGAGGCATAGGGCCGAAACCGTCCTATGACATCGGCACCTCTATCAAATACAAGAATCTGCAGCTCCTGTATAACATCCATTTCTCGCAGGTGCAGTCACCCATGACTATGACCGTCCTCTTCTCGCCATACGATATCGAAAAGTACAAGACATACTATGGCACGAGACCTAGCTTCACCACCATGTCCCACCATGCAGATCTCAGCTATGGACACCAACTAGGTAACGTGTACCTCAAAGGAAGCGTCACCTACGACAATAGCGACATGGCTCACTATCAAGTCATTACCGACCCGGAAATACCTGCTCTTGTCAGCTTGATACCCGTACCAGAAGCCAGCAAGGCTCTTGTTGCGGAACACCCCGTAGGACTGTCGCGCTACATTACCGGCCAAGAGCACACCTTCGGCGGCAAGATACAAGGCGACTGGTCCTACGTCAACAAAGGCAAGCACAAGGGTCTGCTCACCTTTGGCACCGAGTACAGCTACTTTCAGCTCGACGACACACGCTATGTCTTCGGCTACAACTTCAAGAGCAGCCTGCCCGAAACCATACCCGTTTCCGACCTTGGTAAAGGCCACGAACACAACGCCAATACCTACCTGCAGCTAAAGCACAACTGGGGACCATTCATCCTCAATGCCGGACTGCGCTTTGACTACAAGTACCGTTACGACAGCACACACATTCGCGAATTCTCACCACGTGTGGCACTTCTATACGTCAAGCCCAAGTGGAATGTCAAACTCAGCTACTCCAAGTCATACATCGACGCTCCCTTCTTATACCGCAAGAGTAACCTCTTCCTGGCAGCCTTTGCTGGAATGGGAAGTGCTACCGAGATGCTCAACCCCGAGACCCTCATCTCCTATCAGATGACATTCGGTGCTACACAATGGATCAAGGGACTCGACTTCGAAGTTAACGCCTTCTACAACCGAGCCAGCGATCTCATCCAAATGGACCTGCTGCAACACAACAATGGTGGCAAATCCGACATCTACGGCATAGAACTTTCAGGTAAGTACGAGTCCAGGCGCTTCAAAAGCTATCTGACAGCCTCTTGGCAAAAAGCAAGAAAATACAAGTACCTATTGATGGACATGCCCATTCTCAATACCCCTGAGTTCTCATCCAACATTGTACTGGCATACAAACCTATCAAGAACCTCACGCTCCATACCAGAGTAGGATTATACAGCCGACAACATACTGTCTATATTGACATTATCAATTATGCACGCATGTGGATAGTGACAACAAAGATAGGCGAAATCATCCAAAAATATGGTGATGTTGATCACATCCCCGCAGCCGTCCTGCCTCAGTATGAAAAACTGGCATCAGAATACGCCAGCATGGCAGAACACACTTACAATCATCGCGACATAGACCCCTACGTCCTCGTAGACCTAGGCGCCAACTACACCATAGGTAAACTGCAGCTGAGCCTGAACGTCAACAACGTCTTGAACAACCACTACTCTCTCAGCGGAGCCAACACGGGACTCATACCTCAGAAGGGACGCTGGTTCATGTTTGACATCGCCTACAAGTTCTGAACAACCATTCAAGGCAGGTGAAACAACCGTTCAAACGAACTCATTGGCAGGGAACGTGGAGCACGGTACGAAAATTTATTGAGAAACCAAATCAAATGACAGAAAAGTAGAAAAGTAGGAAAGTAGGAAAGTGGACATAAAGGTATTTTGAAGGAGACAGTATAGGATAGTAATTTAATAAGAATTATATTAGAAATTAAAAAAACTTATACTATAAATGTCTCTCTTCCGCACTCTGAAAATGCTTAATGTCCGCTTTCCGCATTTCCTACTTTCCGCCTTAGACGTACAAAAAACATGCATCAATCGTAAGCGGAAGGGAAATCGTATTACGACTGAAGGCGGTTCGTATTACGAGTGAGCACCCGCCACCTGTGTTACAAATTTCCTGATTCATTTGTACATTGTTTGATGAAAACGGAAGGAAATGGAAGAAGAGCCTTCCTACTCATTGAGAAAAAAGAAGCACCGCTCTTTCGGGCGATGCTCCTTATTTTTAGAACAAAATCTCTTCACTTAACTTTGAGCCTTCGGCTCGAGCTTGCTTGCGTTCGGAAGAATTCGAATCCTATTCGATTCTTCTCTTACTTATCAGCAACCTTAGCAACGATAGCCTTGAAAGCCTCGGGGTTGTTCAGGGCGAGGTCAGCGAGCACCTTGCGGTTAATCTCGATACCAGCCTTAGCCAGCTTACCCATGAGTACAGAGTAGCTCATACCCTCCTGGCGAGCGGCAGCATTGATACGCTGAATCCACAGGGCACGGAAGGTGCGCTTCTTGTTCTTACGATCGCGATAGGCGTAGGTCAGACCCTTCTCCCAGGTGTTCTTTGCTACTGTCCAAACATTCTTGCGGGCTCCAAAGTAGCCGCGGGTGAGCTTAAGAATTCTCTTACGTTTTGCACGTGATGCTACGTGATTTACTGATCTTGGCATAGTTTTCTTACTTCTTTAAATGTTTGACAATAGGTGAATTAACGGAGACACAACAGGTCGCGAACCTGCTTCATGTTGCTGTTGTCAACAACTGTGTAACCCTGAAGATTACGCTTCTGCTTCTTGGTCTTCTTTGTCAGAATGTGACTGTGGTAAGCATGGTGTCTCTTGACCTTACCTGTTCCGGTAAACGAGAAACGCTTCTTCGCTCCGGAGTTTGTCTTTACTTTTGGCATTGTTTTTAATTGTT
>JAFPEE010000215.1 GCA_017389705.1 Prevotella sp. | reverse complement strand
TGGTGGCCGTCTTAGGTGTATGGAAGGCAGGTGGAGCCTATCTTCCACTTGGCAGTGAATATCCTAAGGACCGTCTGAAGTTCATGCTTGAGGACGCTGAATCCAGTATTATGCTCACCGAGAGCGCTATCTGGACCGACATGGCCGATGCGGGTCTGCCTGCATCGACACTGATCAAGCTGGACGAGTTTGACTTCAGCGCTGCAGCAGAGCCAGTAAACCATGCCGTAGCCGACGGCCTTGCCTACATGATCTACACTTCTGGTTCTACGGGCAAGCCTAAGGGTACGATGCTTGAGCATGCCAATCTCCGCGCTTTCAATGAGTGGTTGGTCCGTCTTGTTGACATGAAGTCGGGCGATATCATCACCGAGCATGCCAGCTTCAGTTTCGACGGCAGCTGTCTGGATCTCTATCCTGCACTTACCGTCGGCGGCACTGTCCATATTCTCAATGATGAGATTCGCCGTGACATGCCAGCGTTGGTAGACTACTTCAAGGCAAACAACGTGAAGGGCTGTTTCCTCACCACTCGCCTTGCTCAGGATCTGCTCAACAACTTCGACCTTCCACTTGAATACCTGATGATGGGCGGTGAGAAGAACTTCGGTTTCCGTCCTTCTAAGGTGAAGGTCTACGAGGTATATGGTCCCACCGAGACTACCATTCTTGCGACAGCCGGTCTGACGGACCAGACATTCCCCGACCCCGACAACATCACGATAGGTCGTCCGGCACCAAACCTCACGATGTACATCACCGATGCGAACGGCAACCTTGCCCCCAATGGCATGGCAGGTGAGCTTTGCATAGCCGGTCCTCAGGTAGCGCGTGGCTACTGGAAGCGTGCCGACCTGACAGCCGAGAAGTTTGTCACTCCCTCCTTCGACACGAGCGTGCGTATGTACCGCACAGGTGACCTGTGCCGCTGGGACAGCGAAGGTAACATCATGTTCCTTGGCCGTATAGACAACCAGGTGAAGCTGAGAGGTTTCCGTATTGAGTTCGGCGAGGTCGAGTCGGCAATGTCCAAGATAGCAGGCATCACGACAGCTATTGTTGACATCAAGACAGTGAACGGTATCCAGCACCTTGTTGCCTACTACACCAGCGATACAGAGATAGACGAAGAGGCAATGCGCGAAGAACTGTCCAAGTCACTGACAGACTACATGGTGCCGACAGCCTATGTACGGATGGATGCCATGCCGCTGAACCCGAACGGCAAGGTAGACCACAAGAAGCTGCCGCTGCCGGTTCTGAAGATGACAGAATACGTAGCGCCACAGAATGACACCGAACAGACGATAGCTGATGCTTTCCGCGACTGTCTGAACCTCAGCAGTCCCGTGGGCCGCGAAGACAGCTTCTACGCCCTCGGTGGTGACTCCATCAAGGCTATCCGTCTGGTCAGCTATCTGCGTAAAGCCAACATGCAGATATCCGTCGCTCAGATTATCAAATTCCAGAAGGTGATGGACATCGCTTCGGCCGTCGTCATGCTCGATGAGGCAGAAGAGGAGGAGTTTGGCTTTGACATGGTGAACATCCCCATGGAGGAGAGCTTTGCCTCGGAGGAGGAATACCAGGCCGTCAGCGAGAGGTTTGCCGCCAAGGGTGAAAGCCTGGAGCGGGCTTATCCGCTGACACCTATGCAGGAGGGAATGCTGGCAGTGGCCCTGTCGACGCCCGAATCCTCAGCCTACCATATCACGTTCAGACTGGCTCTTGACGTGCTGCCCACGGAAGAACAGATAGCCTATGCACTGAACAAACTGGCGAGCAAACGCGAGGTGCTGCGTACCTCTATTATATATAAGGATATAGAAGAGCCCTGTCAGGCTATCGTCGCTGGGCGCCAGATACCCCTGGAAATGGTGGACTACACCCAGCAGGACAATATCCGCGCTGCCATTGACGCCCTTGACGACAAGGAATTCAACCGCTATATAGACCTGCAGGACGACGCACTGTTCCGTGTCGTCGGCATCAAGACCGGCGACAATGCCTGCCTGCTGCTGTTCACCGCCCACCACGCCATCATGGACGGCTGGTGTACCGGACTGTGGACGAAGGATTTTACAGCCTTCCTCCAGGAGGCTCTCGACGGCAAGGCGAAGGACGATGATTTCAGTGACATGGCGGGCCGCTACGAGTCGTATGTTCGCGAACTGGGAGCACGCGACAAGGACACCGCACTGACCTACTGGCGCGAACTGCTGGCTGGCTACGAGACAAAGGCTGAGATACCGGTATATGAGAAGGTGACAGCAGAGAACGCCTCAGAGCACGACGACTGTCGCTTCTATCTGCCATCGGAGAAGCTCATCGCCCTTGACAGACTCTGCCGTGAGGTGGGATGCTCCATCAACAACACCGTGGAAGCGGCATGGAGCCTGGTGCTTCAGACCTATAACAGGACTGACGATGTCGTCTTTGTTAAGGTTGTTTCCGGCCGCGACAATTCCCAGGAGGATTGTACTGATATCGTGGGACTGTTCATCAACTCAGTGCCTGTAAGAATAAAGACAGACAAGGATGCCACCCTGCTGGATGTCGTCAAGACGGCAAGAAGTCAGGCGGCAGAGACCAGCGACTATGACTGGTGTCCGCTGTCGGAGATTCAGAAACAGAGTGAGATGGGGACAAACCTGTTCCAGAGCATCCTGGTGTTCGAGAACTTCGAGGCCGGCGAGGCAACATCGGGCCATTCGTTTAACAGCGAGCTGCAGGCGGTCCGCGAGACCAATGTCTCTGAGATAGAGCTGATGTCGGCCGTGAAGGAAAACGGGCTGAGCCTGAATATCAAGTTTGACAATAAGAAGTATCCGCTGGCAGACATCCAGACGCTGGGACATACCCTCGTGCAGGTGCTGGAAGCCATCATCGCCAAGCCCGAACTGCCGGCACGTAGTGCCACACTGGTCACTGACGACGACGTGAAAGAGCAACTGAAACTCGGCTTTGGTGGATCAATGGCCTACGATACGCAGGAGGTGTTCATGGATATGTTCCTTCGCCAGGTGTCTTTGCAGCCCGATGCTATAGCCGTAGTAGACTCAAAGAGTAGTCTGACCTACCGCGAACTCGATGAGTTGTCCAATGCCCTTGCCGCCAAACTG
>JAFPEE010000214.1 GCA_017389705.1 Prevotella sp. | reverse complement strand
ACTGCCCTTGGAGCCTACGTCTTCAAGCGCATCCCCAACCGCATTTTCCGATACATCGTCTATGCGTATATCGCCATAAGCGGTGTGATTATTCTAATGACAAATTGAAATGGCAATACAGGTAACATATAGAAGAACCAGGAGACTGTCAATGCGGATCGTGAAGAACGGCGATGTACATGTATCGGCACCCATTGGTATGCCAAAGAAAGAGGTAGAACGGTTCATTGAGGAACACCGAGACTGGATAACTGAGGCACGGAAGAAAACCTACGAGAGCCAGAAGCGCAGGGCAGAGTTTTATAATCAGCTGCCACTAAGGACAAGAGAACAGGCTGATGATGCCCTACGACGTTTGAAAGCCCTGATAGAACCGATGGTGGAGAGCCACTCCAAGGAGATGGGCGTGAAGCCGTCAGCAGTCCATTACAAGGCGATGATTTCACGTTGGGGTGTCTGCAATGTCAGGGACAAGTCCATCTGCTTCTCTGCCTATCTGTTGCTGTTGCCGGAATGGTGTGTTGAGCATGTGGTGGTTCACGAGCTGTGCCATCTGCTGGAACCCAGCCACAATGCCCGTTTCCATTCACTCATGGACAAGTTTTTCCCCCGTTGGAAGGAAGCACGTAAAGAAACACGTCAAATCTGTAAAATGGAGGAGGATGACAACGATGATTGAGATTAGAGAAGCATCGAACGCGCAAGCGGCAGAAATAGCCAAACTGATAATGATGGCCATGACAGATGATTGTTGCCTGCATTTCTGTGGAGTAGGGCATGGCCTGGAGGACTTTTATAAGATGATGACCTCATTGGTAGAGCGCGAGGATTCACAGTACAGCTACAGGAACACTTTGGTAGCAATGGCTGACGAAAAGGTTGTAGGCATAGCCGTCAGTTATGATGGCAGCAAACTGCATCAGCTTCGCCAGGCATTCATCCAAGCTGCCAAGGAATATATCGGTAAGGATCATTCTAGCATGGATGATGAAACACAGGCAGGTGAACTCTATCTTGATTCTTTGGCAGTATTACCTGAGTTTCGCCGTCAAGGCATAGCTCAACGTCTTTTGAATGCCACTAAGGGAAAAGCAGACAAGATGGGACTGCCTTGTGTCGGACTGTTGGTTGATAAAGGCAATCCTGTTGGAGAGGCACTATATGCCTCTGTAGGATTCCGATATATGAATGATAGCTGGTGGGGAGGTCATCCTATGAAGCACTTGGTGCTATAGTTCAGAAAAAACGTCCGTGCCATTCTGAAGTGACACGGACGTTACCATTCTTACAATTCTTTTACCCAAGCCTCTATTTCCTTTTTGCTTGTCCTGTTCAGGAGTTTGCCTTCTTTCCATGTTACATCAGGATAGGTCGCTTTCAGGTCTTCGCAGGCCTTCTTGATGCTGCTGCCACCAGAGGTAGCGAAGGGAATAACTGTCTTTCCCTTGAAGTCATAAGCCTCCATGAAGGTGTTGATGATAGTTGGAGCCGTGTACCACCAAATGGGGAAACCGACATAGACCACATCGTAGTCTTGCATGTTTGCCAACTTGTCTGTGATGGCGGGACGTGAGTTCTTGTCCTTCATCTCCACCGTTGAACGACTCTGTTTATCATGCCAATCAAGATCGGCATCCGTATAGGGCTATGCGGGCTTGATCTCATGTAGGTCGGCACCTGCTACTGCTGCCAGTTGCTCTGCGGCACTCTTGGTCACGCCAGATGCCGAGAAATAAGCTACTAATACTTTCTTCATCTCTTTCTTTTCCTGTTTCTGTGCACAAGCTGTAAGGCTGAATGCCATTAACGCCGTGCAAACGAATGATACTATTTTCATTTGATAATTGTGTTAGTTCCTTTATAAACTTTCCTTAAGTATCTCCGTGATGTCCTCTGGCTTCAGGTCCATGTAACCTGCGGGATAGCAGATGGTACCTTCAGTGATGCCGGGAATCATATCTGGGGTAGCACCGATTTCGCTGATAGTTAGTGGGAGTCCTATCTCCAGCATCCAGTTCTTCAGGGCTTCAAGACCCTCCTCGGCTACCTGCTGGTCGGTTTTATCGTCGGGGCAGATGTCCCACACGTTCTTGGCGAAACGAACGAATTTGGCGAGACCGGGCTTCATAGCGCGACGATAATATGCCATTGAGACGGCAGCAAGAGCGTAGCCATGAGGGGCGTGTGTCCATGCACCCACGGAGTGGCCAATCATGTGCACCATCCAGTCCTGATGCTTGCCAAGGCCGATGAGGGTGTTGAGTGCCCAAGTGGCCGTCCACATGATGTTCGAACGGGCCTCGTAGTCCTGTGGATTCTTTACAGCGATGCGTGATGCCGTGATGAGACTGCGCATCAAGCCTTCGGAGAGGTAGTCGCTGGTGTTGTCGTCGAAGTCGCTGAAATACTGCTCAATGATGTGGTTCATGATGTCGTAGATGCCGGCCTTCATCTGGTTGTCGGGCACGGTCATCGTGAACTTCGGATTCAGGATGGAGAACTTCGGCATCAGGCGGTCGTCGAACACATGGCCCACCTTGAAGTTCTTCTCGGCATCGGTAATCACGCAGCCGCCGTTCATCTCAGAGCCAGTACCCGCCATCGTCAGGATACAACCTACGGGCAGAATTTTCTGACCTGCAGGTGGATTCTGCTGCTGGAGCCAGAACTGATTCCAGTAGTCGCCCTCGTAGAAGACGGATGCTGCCACGCCTTTCGAGTAGTCGCAGACGCTGCCGCCACCGAGTGCCAGAATCCAATCCACGTTGTTCTCGCGGGCAATCTTCACGCCCTCGTGCAACTTCTCCAGCGTCGGGTTCGACATCACGCCGGGATTCTCCACGATGGTCTTGCCAGCCTCCTTCAAGATGGCCACCACCTGGTCGTAGATGCCATTGCGTTTTACACTGCCGCTGCCGTAGTTCAGCAGAACGACGGGACCAAAGTTGGTTAATTCGTCCTTTAGATAGTTCAAAGACTCATCACCAAAATACAGCTTGGTGGGGTTGTAATAAGAAAAGTTTCCTTGCATTGCAGTATTGTTTTATTAGTTTCTATACTCTGATGGTGTCACGCCTACTAGCTGCTTGAACAGGCGGGTGAAGTGTTGTGGATACTGGAAGCCGAGTTTGTAGGCCACCTGATTGATGGTCAGCTCCTTGTCCATGACGTACTGCTTCGACTCGTCCCATTGACTTTGTCTTTGTCCGTCACGACTCGGCCATTCCTGAGCAAGCTCAGATGGCACTCGCTGTTCCGTCCATTCCACCTCGACCACCTGACCAGGTTTGAAACTCACGACGGTTCCCTCCTGATAGTCGTACTTCTCGCGTCCATAGCGGATAGAGCAGCCTTCGCCCTGCTTCAGGAACAGGGCGTAGAGGCCGTAGTTCAGTCGCGAGTGGTTCATCGACACGGGCGGCTCCTCCGTATGGTTCACGATGGTCACCAACGGATGTAGCGTCTCCCATCCGTACAGCTTGTTGTACGCATCAACGCAATCGATTTGGATAATCTTATCTGCCATATTATTGAAGATTGGTCTTGAAAAACTCTTCCAGTTTGTCCCAAGGAATCATATCCTTTGGCTCACCCTTGCCTACAAGATCTGTATATCCACCGTCGTAGAGGTCGCAATGCGAGGCATTGGGGATGATGAGCAGCTGCTTGTTCTCTGGCACGGGATTGGGTTTGCCGATGACACCAATACGCTCTGCATCGACATTCTCTTGTTTCGACAGGAAATCGACGGCAGCCATGAAGTCCTCGGTGTTGATGTCGGGCGAGGCCGTGCGTCGGGGCTCACCGCTGCTCTCGCCAGTGTAGGACGGGTCGAAGGCCAATGTCACGAAGCCACGTTCTGCCATCCGCATGGCATAGAGTCCGCTCGACTGCTCCTTGGTGGCTCCGAATGGGCCGCTCACAGCAATGGCAGATAACTTCCCCTCTGCGTCTTTGACCTTCGGTCGAGCCTGCTCACGCTCGGAAATCGAAGCGAGCTCCGACTTCTCTCGCTCAATCGCAGCCTTGGGCGTATAGAGGTCGGCAGCCAGTGTCAGTCCATACTGCGTCTCAAACGTCACCTTCTTGTGACTCACCTTATCACTCTGCGGGAACACCTTGTCCCACTCCTGTGTTAATGTCAGTTCCTGTTCCATATCGTTGTTTGTTGTTTGTTTCTTGTTCGTGCAGGCCATGAGCATTCCGCCCACCACTGCTATTAATAATAACGTTTTTTTCATATCTTTTATTATTTGATAACCCTT